>NZ_JAXEGN010000108.1:0-3093 GCF_034103065.1 Bullifex sp.
TAGGATTTTGTCCGCACTCTCGAATGGTTGATTTACGCCGACGCTAACACCCTTGTACTTCGGAAAGAAGTATATTTTTGCTGGTATCGGTCATAAAGCGGCTCCTAAATGAAGATTTTGTCATATGACAAGCGATGACAGAGAGGGAGTTAGGATGTCTTCCCTGCTTTTTTTAATTGCTTATAATATAACAAATAAGTGTTATCAAATAGCCTATATTTGTTCAATAGGAAAGGGGCTGTACATCAGCCTTATTTGAAGGTATTTTCATGCAACAGTCCCTTATATCTTTCATATCAATCTAAATAAACTAGATAACACTTTGCATCAGCACTTTCACTTGCGAACGTAAGCGAATTTGGAAGTTTATCATAATATCTTATAATACTAAAACTCATTGGTCCAAGATTTACATTCATATCAGTTTTGTCTGCATCGTTTGTGTATGTTATGGCCTCATCATAGATACGTTTTACTTCATAGAGCTCAGGGAACTTCATATCACGCTTTATTCCATTAATCTCATCTACTCCTAGAGCTTCAGCAATTATTTCAAGCATGAAATCTTCATATACCTCATTAAATGGTTTTTTGAGTTCTCTTTCTACTGCTTCAAGGGTATCGGTATCTTGTCGAGTTAGATTGATGACAACGTCCATTCCACCGTAATCTTGATACTTTTCTTCAATGTATGACCAGAACATACAGCCGATACCATAGTTACATATTTGATATTCTTGACACCTTGGATGATATGTTTTGCTGTTGTGGAACATCATGTTAATGTATCCTTGCTCCTCATTGTATGCCCCATGCTCCCTTTCAAAGAGGCCATTCTGTTTTAAACTTATGTAATCAGCAATACCTTCCTCCAAAAAGTGTGCTAAGTCTATCGCTTCCATGTATGCTGTATTGTGCTTTCTATCAACTTGAAGATAATGGGTGTATTCATGGGCAAAGGTTTTGAGAAATGATTCCGCTGCTGCCTTAGCTCCTGATTCATTATAATTATTTCTTATCGATGAGAGGTTCATGTAGAATGCAGCATAAGCATTCCTTGATGATTGGGAATTGTATGGCTCTGAAGAAAAATACCCAAGTGTGCCAATATCTTCTTCATTGAAATCATATATTGCAATAGTAAAAAGCCTGTGATTATTTCCTTCTGAATCCTTCATAGGGAAAAGATATTTTTCAGAAGGCTTGGTTTTTAGCATTTCTTGTTCTTTTTCAAGGTAGTTATCTTCCATCAAGGAATCTTCATCATAATACAGACAATTGAGAATTTCATTGACCATCTCAAGGTCATTATCTGAAACATTTTTGTCGATAATGTATAGCAATCCATTATCATAGTCTCGTCCTGTAATTATATCTTCTGAATTTTGAATTTCCTTCATATCCTTCTGTTCAGGTTTGTCGTTGTCATATACATACATTCCGTCCCATGTAATATTCCCATATTCATCTTGGTAAGGTTTTGAAATATTAATTGCAGAATATGTGCTAGATAAATTCCTTGATCCAGACCAAGTAATATCATTTATAACTGTTGCTTCTACTTTAAATTCATCACCTTCATATTCTTTAGAAGTTGAATAACCTGACATGAAATTTGTTACGATGGAATACACTGTACAATCTTCCTTATTTATCGTTACAGTTTCACCGTTCTCTATATTTGTGGGGTTAATTCTTTGTTCAGCGTTACCGTTATTAAAGGTAAGAAGTGTCTCTATGTAACCAATTTCGCTGTATGCTGAAATTAAAATACAAGTTTTAAGATTATCTGAAGATACAGGGTCATTACCTTTCCCAAAAGGAAAAAGATTGATTTCTCCTTTTGATTTTATGTAAGAAATTTCACTTGTACCATCAGAATAGATATAAATAGTTCTATAAATAAAATTGGTTTCTTCATTTGTATCTTTAAATTTGAGTATTAGAGAATTCTGACAATCACTATCATTGTATTTAGTACTGACAACACTACCATCATATTGTATTGTCAATTCATTATTTCCATCTGACCATTTACTCTTAGCTTCATCTATTTTTAGATTTGGTTTTTCTACTTCTGGAAGGAGAAATGATACATTTTCTATTTTTAGTATTTCATTATCAAGCATTGAGAACCAAAGTACTGGAGCTATGACTTTAAGTTCACCATTTTCAATAGTGAATACTTTAATCGGGCTTGATTCTCCAATAGATATTGCATCTTCTTCTTTGTAAGTTTTTTCACCAAGCTTAATTGAAGATACTTTGCTTTTAATTTTACCTACATTTACATAATTAACTGTTTCTGAAGATGAAATGTCTTTCATTGCCTTTTCACTATCTTCAGCAAGATTGTTGCTGATGGTGAAAAGATCAGGGTGGTAACCGCATAAGGTACAGCTTTCATTTTTTATTGTATGATAACCACTCTCGATGTTACTACATCCTTCAACCGTACAGTGCCTAACATGTGTGGATTTACCATCATTGGTCCATTGAGTATATTCATGATTTAAGAGTAGGTTGATGATGATATCTGAATTTACAGTGTATTTTTCACCTGCAGAATATGGCCTATTGGCAATGGTTGCAGTGTAACTATGGCCGTTGATTATCTTTTCTGGAAATGTAATTACGGTTCCATTTTTTACTTCAGAGGGAATTCCTGCAAGTGAATAATCTCCAATTATTGTAATCTTTCTAATTACATCTTGAGGCCCAGATGTTGAGTGATTACAAGAAACAAAAGTGAAAAGTAGCATTAATGTGATAACTACTATTAATATTTTTCTTCTGTGCATATATCCTATATCCTTTAAACGCAACATATTATTGCTTTTTATTCAAGATAAAAGCAGAAATATATTTCAACCTTAATATTTATTTTACTTTTATATCGATGCATGGTTCAACTAAGAAGTTTTCCCAAAATTATTAATGAGTTAAGCCCCTCGTCAAGACAGTAGTTCAGGATAATAAGGAATTTACGCTACCTCTGTTTTCTCCTTTGAGTATCCCTCTGCAGGGAAACATCCATTTCTATAAACTTCATAAGGAGTCTGGTATCCTAAAGACTCATGAGGTCTTACCTTG
>NZ_JAXEGN010000109.1:0-2641 GCF_034103065.1 Bullifex sp.
AATCTGGGAAAACTATGCTAAAAACAAAGGAATTGATAAGCCTCTTGTAACAGATAACGACTATGGCTTCAACTACACTGGAATCTCAGTAATTCTAGATGAAAATGGAAAAGCTATTGCTGAAATCCAATATATTTTAGATATGAGTGAGGTAAGAGCATATCTAAACTCATTCTTAGTTAATATGTTCATCATATCCTTTGCAATAATAGGAATAACAATTCTAGCTTATATCGTATTTGTAAGAAAAATAGTTATCAATCCTGTAGGAAGACTCACAGACTTTACTCAGGAGATTACAAGAACAAATGACTTTGAAAACCAGCGCATCAAAATAAAGACTGGAGATGAAATTGAATCCTTAAGCCATGCTTTCAACTTCATGCTCTCTGAGCTTGAGAACTACATCGATAACCTTTCTAAAGTCACAGCAGAAAAGGAACGTATAGGCGCTGAGCTTGATGTTGCGAGACATATCCAGGCTTCCATGCTTCCTTCAATATTCCCTCCATTTCCTAATAGAGATGAGTTTGATATTTACGCTTCAATGACTCCTGCAAAGGAGGTAGGAGGAGACTTCTACGACTTCTTCCTTGTGGATGATAATCACCTAGCAATGGTCATTGCGGATGTATCGGGAAAGGGCGTTCCTGCTGCAATGTTCATGATGATTTCAAAAACACTCTTAAAGTCAGCAGCACAAAGTGGTCTTTCTCCTAAGGCTATTTTGGAAAAGGTTAACAACCAGCTCTGTGAAAACAACGATGCAGAGATGTTTGTAACTGTCTGGATCGGAATTCTTGAAATTTCTACAGGAAAGCTAGTCTGCGCAAATGCAGGACATGAGTACCCAGCAATAATGAGAAAAGGAGGAAGCTTTGAGCTCTATAAGGACAAGCACGGCTTTGTCCTAGCTGGAATGGAAGGCTCAAAATATCGTGAGTATGAGTTAGTCTTATCTGCAGGTGACCGTCTCTTTGTATATACAGATGGAGTCGCAGAAGCAACAGATAGCAATAACAACCTCTATGGAACCGACAGAATGATTGATGCACTTAATAAAGCAAAGGACCTATCCTCTCGTGAGCTTTTGGAATCACTACACAAAGACATTGACTCATTTGTAGGCCTAGCAGATCAATTTGACGATATCACTATGCTCTCAATACAAATAAAGCAAGTTAATAGTTCCTTTGAAGAAATCTCTCTAAAGCCTTGTCTTGATAATTTAGACCAGGTCACGGACTTTATCGATAATCATCTTTCGGAGGGAGGAGTATCTAATAAGCTCATCTTTAAAGTAAACATGGCAATAGATGAAATCTACTCCAATATAGCCCGCTACAGTGGAGCAACAGAGGCAAGAGTTGGATGCAATGTATCAGAAAATAAAGTAAGCCTTAGATTCGTAGATAACGGCAGTCCATATGACCCTACAGTAAAGGAGGATCCTGATACTACTCTATCTGCAGAAGAGAGAGAGATTGGAGGCTTGGGAATTTACATGGTAAAAAAGATAATGGATGAAATTTCATATGAGTATAAGGATGGAAGAAATATTCTAATACTAGAAAAGAATATTTAATCCAAATTGCCAACGCATTATGCGATAAAATTAGCTTAAAGGGGAAAGATAAATGGAAAACAACACGATTTTTAGAAAGAAAAGTATAGAAAGAGTTTCTTCACCAGAACAGCTTAATGACTATATTCGTGTCTGTAGTCCGAGCATTTGGTTGGTAATTGTAGCTGTAATTATATTACTTGTAGGTGTTTGTATATGGGGAGTTCTAGGACACTTAGATACAACTATTACTACTGCAGCAATTGTTGAAGATAAAGTACTTACTATTTATATTCCAGAGGAAGACATATCCTCTGTTTTAAACAAAAACTTTACAATAGAGGGGACAGAATATGAAATTAATGCATCTTCTATCCCACTTGAGCCAATCGCAGTTCGTGGTGAGGATTTTTCTGAATATGTACTTCATATTAGCGGCTTAAAGCTTGGTGAATGGGTTTATGCTGTACAGTGCAATACTGGACTTGCAGACGGTATCTATAAAGCTCAAATCGTGCTTGATAGTACCTCACCAATGTCATTTATCTTTAATTGAGGTGAAGCATGGGTAATGAAAATAAAATCAAAAAGCCTGTGCGAAATAGTGTAGCTAAGGTTCCAGTTGTAATGCAAATGGAAGCATTAGAATGTGGTGCTGCCAGCTTGACAATGGTACTTGCATATTACGAAAAGTGGATACCTTTAGAGCAGGTACGCTATGATTGCGGTGTCTCCCGTGATGGTTCAAATGCTAAGAACATATTGAAAGCTGCTAGGAGCTATGGACTAAATGCAAAGGGCTACCGTTTTGAGCCGGAATCACTAAAAAAGAATGGGACATTCCCATGTATCATCCACTGGAACTTCAATCATTTTGTCGTACTTAATGGCTTTAAGAAAAACAAAGCTATATTAAATGACCCAGCAAAGGGTACATATAGCGTCTCTATGGAGACCTTTGATAAGTCATTTACCGGCATCTGCCTAATGTTTGAACCAAGTGAGTCTTTTCAGCCAGGTGGAAAGCCAAAAAGCGTCATCCAATTTGCTAAAAGCCGCTTAAAGGGAACAGGAAGT
>NZ_JAXEGN010000110.1:0-3756 GCF_034103065.1 Bullifex sp.
TCATTATCTTACTGCTTCAATAGATAAAAACTATAAGATTAACACAAATGTAGCAAAAGAAGAGGTTGCAATCTTCTTAGGTGGTAATGGCTTTATTTTTGTTAAAGAAGATAGTTCTTACTTTATTGATAAAATTGAAAACTCTGTAGATGAGATAAAGTTATTACAATTCTTTGATAAGCATAAAGGTGTATGTATAAAGCCTATTATTAATGATTTTAGGTCTAAAATATTTGCTCACTATTCATCATTTATCTCTGTTGATAATAAGTTAAAAGAAAGCTTCAAGCTTTCAAATGTTAGATTTAATACCTCATTTGATTATGAACATGGAGTAATTTCATGTGCAATAAAATATACAAATGATGATATTGAAGTAAAAGAAAACCAGCTTACTCAATTTGATATTGATAGATTAAACGCACTTAAAGGTTATCTTTCATCACTTGGGTTCAATGAGAATGGATTTTTAACTGATGAAAGTAAAGTTCTATCATTCTTTAGAATGGATTTTACTAAACTCAGATCTCTTGCAACTGTTTATTTATCAGATAGCTTGTTAAATAAGAAATTAGTATCTGTAAATAGGCAAATTTTTAGAATCAAATACAATAGTGGAATAATGGAACTCTTCTTGGAAAAGAGTGAGTTTAGTGAAAAGGAATTAGCAGAAATACTAGCTGCTTTAAAGAAAAAGAAGAAGTACATCCTATTAAAGGATAATAGAATTGTCGACCTTGATAATGAGGAAGCAAAGGAATTTGGAGAAACTGTAGATGACTTCCAGATGGATGCAAATAATTTATATGCAAAGCGTCCTGTTCCTATGGTTACTGCTATTAAGGCGTTAGCTCACCAAAGAAACTGCCATGTTGATAAATATTTAAGAAACATGATGGAGGATTTAAGATCCTTTAAAAGTGCTGATATTAAACTTCCTAGCATCAATGCTAAGCTTAGAGGTTATCAAATTGAAGGCTATAACTGGCTTTCTATTCTCTCTAGCTATGGGCTTGGTGGTATATTAGCAGATGATATGGGGCTTGGAAAAACTATTCAGATGATAGCTTTGATTAAAGCTGATAAAAAACAAGAGCCTTCATTAATTGTTTGTCCAAAGAGCTTGATATTTAACTGGAAGAGTGAATTTCTAAAGTTTGATGGAAAAACAGAGGTAGTTGAAATCTATGGCCCTGAAAGTGTTAGAAGTAAGCTAATTAGTAGCATTGATCCAAATAAGAAGGTTGTTTACATAACCAGTATTGATTCCCTTCGCTCTGATATAAAAAAGTATGATTGTCACTTCAATTATGCTGTTATTGATGAAGCTCAATATATTAGAAATATCTATGCTCAAAAGACAAAGAGTGTTAAGAGTATCGATGCAGAGCATCGCTTTGCTTTAACTGGTACACCTATTGAAAATAATATTGCAGACTTATGGTCAATTTTTGACTTTATTATGCCAGGATATCTTGAGGATATTAATATCTTTAAGTCCAGTGAACATGAAGATATAAGAAGAAAGGTTGCACCTTTTATCTTAAGACGTACTAAAGAAGATGTATTAACAGATCTTCCTCCAAAGTATGAGAGAATCTTATCGTGTGAAATGGATGATAGCCAACGTCTTGTCTATGAGGCTGAAAGAACTACAGCTGCTGAAATTTTTGAAGCTGAGGGTAGGGCTTTTGATATTCTTCCATATCTTACAAGACTTAGACAAATTTGTATTGATCCAGCTCTGTACCTAGATAAATATAAAGGTGAAAGCGCAAAGTTTAATCTATTAAAAACATTAATCCCTGATTACCTTGAAAAGGGGCATAGAATATTAGTCTTTTCACAATTTGTCAAAGCCTTAGAAGCTCTTGGCCTTATTCTTGATAATTTAGGTGTCTCTTACTTTATCTTAACTGGTGATACTCCTGCTAAAAAGCGTATTGAGATGATGAATGACTTTAATGAAGCAGAAGGTCCAGATGTCTTCTTGATAAGCTTAAAGGCTGGTGGTACAGGCCTTAATCTTACTGGTGCTGATACTGTTATTCATATCGACCCATGGTGGAATGCGGCAGCTGAAGATCAAGCAGATGATAGAACTCATAGAATTGGTCAAAAACGAAATGTTGAAGTAATAAAGCTAATTGCAGAAGATTCGATTGAACAAAGAGTTTTAGAGCTTCAGGAAATAAAAAAGGATATTATAGATAAAGTAATTTCTAAAGATGATTCATCTGTTGTTAATGCAACTATTGAGGATATAGCATTTATATTAAAGAAGTAGATTTAAGGGGCTCTCATATGGGAGCTCTTTTGGTTCTTGTGTAAGTTTAGTGCATATATATACAGATTATTGCATAACCTAATTGAACTTTATTGCATTTTTGTTATAAAATTACCTACACTTTGGAGGTAATTATGAAAAAACCTTTGTTAATTTTATTAACATTAGTATTAACTTTTAGCTCACTTTTTGCACAAGCATCTGCAGAAAGTGTTAATACATATCCACAAAAGGCTATCACCATGATCGTTCCATATGGCGCTGGTGGTACAACAGACGTATCAGGAAGAAAGTTTGCAGCTCTTTTGTCAAAAGAACTTGGTGTTGCTGTTACAGTTGTTAACCAGGGTGGTGCTTCTGGTTCTATCGGATGTCAAGCTGCTCTTGACGCTAACCCAGACGGTTACACAGTGCTCTTTACTGCTGAAAGCCTTGGAACACAGAGAGTAATGGGCTTAACAAAATTAAGCTATGACGACTATAAGATTATTTCAACAATGGTAAATGACCCAAAGGTAATCGTTGTTGATAAAAATAGTAAGTACAACACACTTGCTGACTTACTTGCTGACATGAAAGCTAATCCTGGAAAGATTAAGATGAGCTACACTGGTCCTGGTGGATCTGGCCACGTACAGGGTCTTATCATGGAAAAGCTTGGTTATGTTCCTGCATTAACAGCTTACTCCTCTGGGGCTGACTGTTACCGTGCTGTTCTTTCTGGTGAAGTTGCTTTTACTAACTCAAATATTTCAACTGTAAAAGCATTAATTCAGAGTGGAGATTTAAAGCTCTTAGGTGTTAGCAGTAACGTTAAGCTTAGCATTTACCCAGATGCTCCATTATTTGAAGAAGTTGACCCAGCTGCAGCTCAGTATATGAAGAACGCTTTCACACCTCTTAACTTCTTAGTAAGCAAAGCTGTTGATGACAGTGTAGTTGAAGTACTCCGCGCTGCTACAAAGAAAGTTGTAGAATCAGCAGAGTGGAAGAGCTTTATTAAAGATAATGCTCTTGAAGAGCTCTACTTACAGTATCCTACAGTTGAAGCAACTAAAGAGTTCTATAAGAACTGGGAAAGCATGGTAAGCTGGATGCTTTATGACGCTGGTGTTACAAAGTATTCTCCTGCTGACTTTGGTATTGCTCAGCCATAATTAATACTTTAGTTTAATTTGCCGCAGGGAGATAATCTCTGCGGTTAACTTTACAGAAAAACAGCCGTAAAGCTTCCACCTTTCAAGGTGGAGGATGTAAGGCTGAAAAATGAATACCTCAATTGTTATAAATCGTTATAAATGCTATAATAAATCATGGACAGACAGGTAAAGAATGAAGCCATAAAGACAACTCTAAAACAGACCAGAGATAGAAGAAAATCTCAGGTCCCTGTCTGCGTTGAGTTGAAGATAAAAACTCAAAAACTTAGCAAATCTGATTATGATAAGCTACAACTGACATTCACAGAA
>NZ_JAXEGN010000111.1:0-2528 GCF_034103065.1 Bullifex sp.
CTAGTTTCCAAAATCTCGAATATATCCTGACTCAGCCTCATCAAAGAGCCGTGCAACTCAAATTTGCTGGATACATCTTCGTTGGATTCCATTTTTCCTATTCTTATGAAAGCTCCAGGGATTATATCATCTGGTTTGCGATGGAACATAAGCACCGCAGCCCTTGTTAGTTTACCACCACGTATAAGCTTCAGTTCTTCCAGTATCCTATATCTGTCATAAGCCTGAACAGGAGAAGATGATTTGTTTTCAGAGGATTTCTTCTTGAAGATTCTGAAGCTGTCTTCATCCAAATCATCTATAGATACATCATTGACCGTAAAGGAGTCCCATGCAAGACTTCCTCTTTCCATCAAGGCTTCTCGGTAGGAATCAAACCCCATGACTCTGGTCGTCGTACCGATACGGATGTACGACTTCCCTTTGAGGCTGACTGTTTCATTGCACTGTGGAACCACAATCTCAATATAGTATTTCCCTTCAGATGACAATGGTCTGACTTTGACATTATACAAGTGAAGTCCATCTACTATCTTGTTAGGAATATCTTCCAGAAGTTTTCTAATATCCTTTTCAGCAATGCCAACAGGAGCACCATTATCATTAAGGCCGATGAACAGAGAGCCACCTTCCGCATTCGCCATACCACAGATATGTTCAAGGTATTCATCTCTCCATGATTGTTTAAATTCTATCCTATCTGTCTCAATCACCTGTCACTCCTTATTTTTTCCTATACACATTGCAAAGCTTCTGATAATTCGCCTTCACACCATCATCAAGATATATCTCGACAGGTGAAGCAAACTGAGGATAGATAATATCTCTTTGCCCGACATCATCAAACAGGTATCTGTTAGGTGTGTATCTAACAGAAATATCTGAAGAAGTTATGTCTGTCCAAGTCAATTTTATCCTCAATTGCATTATAATTATTTATTTCAATTTATTTTATTTTATTGCTTTTCTTATGTAAAGCTTACAATTCTATTGTTTTTCATATTTTGATTACCACTTCCATAATGAATATATTTCTCTTTTAGCGGAGAGATGTATTCAGCCATCAGTAATTACCTCTACCATCTAACACAAACCATTGAACTCCATAAATATTTACGAAGCTTTAGGTAACATGGCAATCCTAATATTTCTCCATCATTGAGTCATCATAGGAACTGATATTGAGCAGGAACTATATCCGTACAGAGCGTGATGATGCACCCTTTTATCTTTGAGTTTCCACCCTAATATGAGCTATTGCACTCTTAAATAATTTTTATTTCACGAAGTATTATTATCGTGAACTACGACAATTATTTTTTATTTAACATATCTCATATATTCAGTAGCTAAAGCACTTGCCATACTTAGTGTACTTGGCTTACACGTTGCATTGTAGCTAAGCTGATCATTACTATCTGCTTCTGTTGCTATTCCAACTCTAAAAGCTACCTCACCACTCTTTAAGTCAATAAGGGAGCCTGTTGTATCAAATTGCTTAATACCACCGCCATATGTAAAAGTATAAAGCTCCTCTATAGTAATAAATAATATATGTGTTGCAGTTGAATCAAAAATTTCATCATACATTAAGTCAATATTATCTTCATTAAAATCCTTTACATCAAAATAATCTGTATTTAGGAAAACCTTTATACCTCTTTGTGTAAATTCATCTCTTAAGGCTTCTTCTACATAGCGATTCCATAGGAAGTTATTTGAGTCACTAATAATCCATATTTCATCTTGCTTACTAAGATTTTGACTCTTATTATTTGATGATGCTGAATATGATATATACTCCTGTGCATATATAGAGCTCAATAAAACAGTTAATAAAAGTAAAACAGCAACAAGTTTTTTCATACCTTACTCCCTTCTCTTTTATATCGTACCATAATAATCAATTATGCTATTAGATATTTAAACGATTTTATTTATATTATTTAAGTAAAAATGACTTTCAACAAAGAGATGGCAAACTTGTGTTTCACAATTTCTAAAAAAATGATAAATTTTTATCGATTAAGTTGTAAAAAACATGCTTCGGTGCACAAAAGGGGTGCTGAGGGATAACCGAAGCATGACAACTTATTCAAGTTGCAACAGAATATTACCATCTTATTCCCCCCGTTACAATCATATTAATGTCTTTTTTAACACAAAAGATAGAATAATTCCGATAATTGGAAAAATTGAATAGGATAAGAATAACATTGGGTATCCAAAGGACTCGATAATAAAGCCACCACCAAAGGCTCCCATCATTTGTGGAAGATTTACAGCTAAAGACCAATATAGTGTCATAGCAACACCATAATGCTCTGGAGCAACATTATCAGCAGCATATCCAGTAGCTGCAACATGGTTAGCTCCAAAGGTTAAGCCATGTAGCATTTGAGCAACAGTAAATGCCCATACAGATGGAACAAGATATAGTAATAATCTTAGTGCTAAGCCAACCGATGAAAGTACTAAAAGATCCCAAGAATTAACTTTATTCTTTCTTCTAAGGTATGAGAAAAGGA
>NZ_JAXEGN010000112.1:0-2029 GCF_034103065.1 Bullifex sp.
CCAGTAATAATAGGATTAAATGTATCTGATTCGTGGTGAAAACCACCTGTAAAAATCTTCATTACAATAATCCCATAACCTGACTAACTCTTTGAGAAGAAGTATGTGTGATAGTAAATTCACTTTGACGGAGTAAACCACCCATATAAATATGGCCAGGATGATAAACCATCTTACTGCTTATCTCTTTTGGAAGATATATATGATATTCCTTAGCTTTAATCTTTTCTTGAAGCTTTGGGAAATTTCTCTCAGTAATACCACAGCCCGGCATAACAATAATTCTATCGCCTGCAATTTTAACTAATTCCTCAAGTAAATCAGCACCTTCAGGGACAGTTGCTTCTTGTCCGCTAGTTAATACTCTATCAACACCAAGATTAATTAAATCCTCTAAGCTCTTATATGGATCCCTAGTCATATCAAATGCTCTATGGAAGGTAACTGGTAATGGTCGAGCTAATTCAATTAACTCTTTTGAGCGAACGATATCTACATCACCTTCTGGTGTTAAAATACCAAATACTATTCCATTAATACCGGTATCCTTTAAAGCTCTTACATCTTCAAGCATGACTTCAAACTCTTCATCAGAGTAGCAAAAGTCACCACCCCTAGGTCTAATCATTACATTAATTTTAATATTACTTTTCTTTAAAGCTGTTTTAACTGTTCCAATAGTTGGAGTTAATCCACCTTCAAACAAATCACTACAAAGCTCTACTCTATCAGCTCCACCTTTTTCTGCTGCAATTACAGACTCAACAGACTCTAAACAAATTTCAATTAATGGCTTCATCTTTTTATCCTTTTACTTAATGATATTCCATCATCACTCAGATAAAAAGAATTATTTGTTCTTTGAGTGTACAAAATTAATCTTCAAGCATTAAATTAAGGATTTCCTTATCAGTTTCTCTCATACCTTCTTTACCCATCTTTCCAAAGGCTTCAATAGTTTTTTCAATATCCTTTTTAACAAGGCCATCACCACTTTGGAAAGATGTTTTTTCTTCTAAGCTCATCTCCATAGCAAGTATTGCTGCTTCTAATGAAGAAGATATTTTAGCAGCACATGATGCCTTTGCTCCATCGCAAACAATTCCACCTACCATTGCAAGAGTATTTGAAATAGCCTTTGCTATTTCATTTTCTCCTCCACCCATTAAAAACGCTATTCCTGCTGATGCACCAGCTGAGGCAGATACTGCTCCACAATATGCAGAAAGTGGTCCTATATATTTCTTTTGATGTATTGCTGTTAAATTCGATAAAGCAAGTGCTCTTAATACCTCTTCTTCACTTGCATTTAAATACTCTCCATATTCTACAACTGGTAACGATACTGTTAACCCTTGGTTGCCACTTCCACTATTAATTACTACTGGTAGACTACACCCTGACATCCTTGCATCAGATCCGGCAGATGCATATGCTCTTGCTCTAATTCTTACATCATCCCAGTCATATAGCTTCTTTAGCGTCTTTCCAATTGAACAGCCATAATTATTCCTTAAGCCTTCCTCAGCTATTGCTTTATTTAGCTCTACCTGTCTTGTTAATGGCTTTCTTATCTTTTGTATATCTACATTCTTTGCATAGTAGACAATGTCTTTTAAATTAAGCAGTTTTCTTAATTCATCAAGATTATCATTACTTTCTTCATTTAAGTCTTTTTGATTTATTACTTCTTCGTTTAATGAAAGTAAGTAAAGTTCATCATGACATTCTTTTAATACAGCCTTTGCTTTATTTTCACCTTTAATTGCAGTAACACTGATATATAAACCAGGGATGTTATCTGCTAATACGACTTGGCAACTTGGTGTTTTTAATAATTCATTTACCTTTGCTCTTACTTCATCTGATACAGTTGATAACACCTCTAAATGAAGATTAGAAGTTCCTCCAAGTGCACCCAGCAGAGCTGCTGCTTCAATACCCTTCATACCATTAGAGTTTGGAACTGTAACACTCTTAACATTCTTTACAACGTTTCCAGAGCATTCAACTATTAGTTTATCAAAAT
>NZ_JAXEGN010000113.1:0-2678 GCF_034103065.1 Bullifex sp.
TTTGATCTTGTAAATGAGGCAGAGGATAATCCACTTTTAACTAAAAATATTGTTATTCCAGTGAGTGTTGTTGAAAGAGAAAGTGTGATTAAAAAATAATTTTAGGTTATGAATTTAACCTGTAGAGTTTTTCTTTTATTGTTGATAAGCAATATTATATGGAAAAACAAAAGCTCATAGATAAAAAAGAATTTAGGAAGGAACTTTTATCATTAGCCCTTCCTATCACATTGCAAGGTATTTTTTATGCATCTTTCAATGTTGTTGACCAATTAATGACTGGTCAGCTTGGAAGTAGCAGTATTGCAGCAATTGGTTTAACTGGAAAGTTCATCGGAATTTTCTCTGTTATGATTAACACATTTGGTGCAGTCGCAGGAATTATTATTGCTCAAGCAATTGGAAAAAAGGATAGCAAGGATGAAGGAAAAGGCTTTTATACTAACTTCTTAATTACTTCTGTTATTGCTTTTATTTTTATGGCATTGAGTAATATTATTCCAACGAAGATAATGAGTCTTTACTCAACTGATAGTCAAATGGTTGAAATCGCTTCATCATACTTACGAATTTACTCCTTAAGCTTTATCTTTCTTTCGTTAACTACAATGTTTTCAACATATCTTAGATGCATAGACCATGCGAAAGAACCACTTTATGCGGGAATAATGAGTATGGTTATAAATACGCTCTTAAACTATGTTTTAATTTTTGGTATGGGTCCTATTCCAAAACTAGGAGTCATAGGAGCTGCCTTTGCAAGTGTTATCGCCCAAGTAGTTTCTGCTATTATGCTTCTATATTACTTTATTAAATATAGTAAAAATAGAGGCTTAATTAAGAGTGTGTATTCAACAATAAAAGAGTTAAAACCATTTGTTCTAATATTACTTCCTCTGTTTATATCTGAATTTATGTGGGTTCTAGGTGAAAATATTTATGGCGGTATATATGGTCATGTAGGAACACAGCAGTGTGCAGCAATGACATTAATGAACCCTATAGTATCATTAGTAATTGGAGCTCTTACTGGTGTTTCATCTGCAACCGGAATTATAGTTGGTAAATATCTTGGTGCTAATGATAGTGCTAGAGCGTATGAAAGTGGTAAGAAGTTATTGTTTACTGCATTAATCGGTTCTCTAATATTAAGTGCAATAGTAGTATTAACAGCATCGCTATATGTAAAACTATTTAATGTTGAACCTGAAGTTAGACAAATGGCTATATATATAATATGTATATTTGCTCTATTTGCACCTGTTAAAGTATTAAATATGACGCTTGGTAATGGAATACTTCGTAGTGGTGGAAAAACTCATTTTATAGCACTAATTGATATCTTTGGAACTTGGTGTATTGGTGTTCCACTTGGTTTAATTGCTGCTTTTGTATTAAATCTTCCAATATGGTTAATTTATTTTACTTTAAGCTTAGAGGAGTGTGTACGTCTATTAATTGGACTTATTATATTTAAAAGTCGTAAATGGATGGGACAAATATAATATAGCAGGCATTTAGCCTGCTAATAGATTAAAAACTAATTGCTAATTCAAGTGCGAGATTTATCATTTTGGTAAATGTCTCTTCTCTTTCTTTTGGTGTCATATTTTCTTCTTTACCAATGATATCAGAGATAGTTAAGAGACAAATTGCATCTTTATGTAATTCTGCTGCATTTGCATAAAGTGCAGCTGCTTCCATTTCAATAGCAAGCATGCCCATCTTCTTGCAAGGTTCAAAATACTCATTATCACAGTAAAATACTGGAGTTGAATAAATTGGTCCAAGAATTATTGAATCATCAAGCTTAATAAGCTTTTTTACAAGTGCAGCAGAAGCAGTAGGCGCAAAGACTCCTGGGAAATTATAGTGATTAAGGTATCCTGAATCAGTACTTGCTGAGAGAGCTGCAATAACATCACCAAGCTTTAAATCATCACTTAATGCCCCGGCAGAACCTACTCTGATTATTCTATCAACATCGTACTCATTAAAAAGTTCATGAGAATAAATACCCATAGACCCATCGCCCATGCCACTTGCCATAACAGATACTTCTTTACCTTTATATTTACCTGTGTATGCTAAAGCCCCTCTAACTTCATTTACAAGCTTAATTTCCTCTAAGAAATTTTCAGCAATAAATTTAGCTCTTTTAGGGTCACCTGGCATCAATACTGATTTAGCTATTTCACCTTTCTTTGCACTATTATGACAAGTCATGATTAAACTCCTATTCTACAATCTTTCCAAATTATAATCTGATTTTGCGCAAAGGTGGATTTTAAATCTATTAGTCTTTGATTTCTACTTCCTCTAAATTGTAGTGAAATATCTTTTTCTTCTAGAATAAAGCGACCATCGACAAGAACATCACAGAGCTGCAAAATTTCTTTAGCAGTTCCTGTAGCCGCTCTTGAAGGTGTTATACCCATTAATTCTTCAAATGTAAAACCTGAGTAAACCCAAATTGATTTATTTGGATATTTGTCTCTTACGCGTTTTAAAAATGGTAGAAGGACTTCTTGGTTTTCAACTTCCATTGGCTCCCCACCAAGAAGTGTTAAACCTTCAATGTAATAAGGCTCTAGGGATGAAATAATATCATTTTCAACTGCTGTATTAAATTCATTGCCGTATTTAAAATCCCAAGCCATTTGGTTAAAGCATTCTTT
>NZ_JAXEGN010000114.1:0-22530 GCF_034103065.1 Bullifex sp.
GCTTCTTTCTTTTCAAGCTTAAGTTTTGTTTCCTTAACTCGTTTCATATAACCTCAAAACTGATTACTCTGATTTTCTATGTATTTTTTTACTATTTCAACATAGAAAGAATGATTTTATACTATATGAGCAAGTTCTGTACTGAACAAGATTTATCTTTATAATTTATTATATCACATGCATATGTTTTAGCAATTACTATTTTGCGCTTTCATCTTGGTAATTGAATTACCGAGGATTCCCGCTTAATATCCTAAAACTTGTTAATTGTGGAAATATTACACTCAGCTTTGCAATTGAAAAATACAGGATGATCAAAAGAAAAATTTATGACTATTGCTAATAGCTTAGGTAAAAAAATCGAATTTACAATGCCCCATCTAGAGTGTTTTCTTATATAGGACATTGTAAAATGGCTTCTAATTTATTAAAAGGGTTACTTCTGCAGCTATTGCATCTCCACTTCCTAGTTCACCTAGAATATGCTCTGCCGTTTTTGCTTTAACAGAAATATTGCTTACATCTATATTTAATAAAGAAGCTAAGCTTTCTCTTATTTTTAATATGTGTGGTCCAAGTTTTGGACGTTGCAAGATTATATTGCAATCAATATTGATAATTTCAAATTTGCTAAGTTTTAAGGTTTCTTTTAATAGTAGCTTACTATCCATATTCTTATATTTCATATCAGAAGGTGGAAAGTATGTTCCAATATCACCTAAAGCCTTAGAGCCAAGAAGTGCATCAATTAGTGCATGAATTAAAACATCGCCGTCAGAGTGAGCATCTTCACCTTTATCGGATTCAATCTCTATTCCTCCAAGCATTAGAGGACGTCCCTCTTTCATTCTATGGAGATCAAAGCCTTGTCCTATTCTCATGAATTCATCATCCTTCTAAATGTTTCATTTGCTTCTCTTGAAGCTCTACCTTTTCTTCTATTTTCAATGTAAGAAGAAATTTGTTCTCGAGCGTTTTCAATATCACTTTCATAGGTAATTTTAATATTACTCTCATCTCCTTCACATACCAAGCAAGGATAACCTGCTTTAACATAAAGTTCAGAGTCATCAGTTGCATTTACCTCTTTAAACTTCTCATGAGCCTCATATAGCTTTTCAAATTCAAAGAATTGAGGTGTTTGAACTCTTACTAGACCACTTCTAGAAGGACACTCAATAATAGCACCTGTTTTATCAATTCTTCTAATTGAGTCAGTAACTGGAAGTGCTGGAACGGCACCAGATGATGTAAATGCTGTTGCAAGAATATTAATAATTAGTTTAGGAGTAACATAAGGTCTTGCTCCATCTTGGATTGCTACGTAATCAAAAGGGATATTAACACACTTTAATTTTTCTACAGCTAGGCGAACAGACTCTTGTCTTGTTGAGCCTCCTTTAACAAAGAACATAGGAATTGTATTAATATCAACTAAGTCTTCAAGTGCAACAACTGTTTCGTCTAGACTATCTTCTTTGTAAGTTACTACTACAGCCTTTAATGAAGGAATTTCAAAAAAAGGCTCTGTTGCTCGATATAATACAGTGTGTCCATCAATTGATAAAAATTCTTTTTTTACACTTTCTCCATCTTCAAAAGCAGATGAAAAACGTAAAGAAGAACCAGCTGCAGTAACAATTAAAGCAAAACTTGGAATACTCATTAACTTTCTAATCTTTCAAGAATCAGGGTTGAGATTTGCTCGATATCCAAATTCATCGCAATTGAAGCTTCTTCAATTAGGAGATTTAATGCACTTTCGTATAGTTTTTTTTCTTGGATAGGGAGCTCCTTGACCTTTGAACGATGATACAGCGTCTGAACTACTTTTGCAATGGAATTAATTGATCCATCATGTATTAGTTCCTGATTTCTATGAAGACGTTCCTTCCAATCAAGATTATTGAGAGTATCTTTATTTGTAATTCCCATTATAGCATCTGTTGCTTCTTTTTTGGAAACGATAGAGCGTATTCCTATATCTTTTGCTCTTTTTACAGGTATTAAAATATTCATATCTGTATTTTTGAGATAAATTGAGTAGTAACTTTCAGAGATACCATTATGTTTCTTTTCTGTGATTGCTTTGATGATTCCCATGCCTTGTTCAGGGTATACAACATGGTCACCAATATTGAATGTATTACTAGTCGTTTCCATGTATCAACACTATCATATTATCCCCCAAAAATCAAGTATATATATTCTATATAAAAAATTATACAAGGATACATCACTATATTTTGTTGTAAATAATGATGCGTATTTTAGATTCTTATGAATAAAGTAAGCAATAATTTATTAATAAATAAAAAGCTTAAAATAATGTTTAGATAATTGTAAAACAGATAAGCATGACCTATACTCAAAGCTATGAAAGAAAGTGTTAGAAAAGCCGGAGTATTGCTCCATCCAACAAGTTTACCTGGTAAATATGGAATTGGAACTATTGGTAAATGTGCTTATGATTTTGTAGATAAGCTTTATCAAGCTCATGTCGAGTTGTGGCAAGTATTGCCACTTGGCCCAACAGGATTTGGGGATAGCCCATATGCAGCAAGATCTACTTTTGCTGGTAATGAACTCTTAATTGATCTTGAGACACTCTATGAACATGCTTTGTTAGATGTAACAGATTTAATGGGAAAGGCATTTGTGTGCGATAGAGTTGATTACGGTAAGGCTAGAGATTTCAAAATGCCATTACTTAAGAAGGCTGCTGAAAACTTTTTGAAAAACCCAACTGAAGATTATGAGAAATTTAAAGCTCAAAAGGCTTGGTGGCTTGATGATTATGCTCTCTACCAAGTTTTAGCTCAAGTTTATAATGATTCTAGATGGTTTGTTGCTTGGCCTATTGATCTAAAAAAGAGAAAGAAGAGTGCTCTTGATAAGGCAATTAAAGAATATGCTCATGAAATTGAATTATTTAAAGTTTATCAATATTTCTTCTTTAAGCAGTGGGGTGCTTTAAAAAGCTATGCAAATGAAAGAAACATTCAGATAATTGGAGATATCCCAATCTTTGTTGCACCAGATAGTGTTGATGCCTGGACAAATACAAAGCTCTTAAAACTCGATAAAGATTGTAACCAAGAAGTATCCTCAGGTGTACCACCTGATGCATTCTCTCAAACCGGACAGCTTTGGGGAAATCCTTTATATCGCTGGAAGGAACATGAAAAGACTGGTTTTGAGTGGTGGATTAGCAGAATCAGAGAAACTCTTAATATGTGTGATATCGTTAGAATAGACCACTTTAGAGGTTTTGCTGCTTGTTGGGAAGTTCCAGCTGATGAAGACACTGCTTTAAATGGAAAGTGGGTTGAAGCACCAGGACAAAAGCTACTTGATGCAATTAAAGCTGCTCTTGGTGATAATTTACCTATTATTGCAGAAGATCTTGGGGTAATAACTGAGGATGTTGAAGCCTTAAGAGATGATAATAATCTTCCAGGTATGAAGATTTTACAATTTGCATTTGGCTTTAATGAAGATGGAGGATTTGATACAACAAATGCTTACCTCCCTCATAATTGTGATTACAACAGTGTTATCTATACCGGTACTCATGATAACAATACTACTAGAGGCTGGTATTTTGACTTAAGTGATAAAGATAAAGACTATGTTAGACGTTACTTAGAAACAGGTGATGATGATGTAGTTTATAAACTTATCAAAGAAGCTGTTGCATCAAGATGTAAGTATGCAATTATCCCAATGCAGGATTTACTTTACCTAGATAGTAGTGGAAGAATGAATGTTCCTTCAACTTGTGGAACATCTAACTGGTCTTGGATTATGAGTAAAGAAGCTCTAGCGGATGAAAATAATTTAGATCGTTATCGCTACTACATCGATTTATATGGTAGGTATAATGCGTGAATATCATATTATTTGATAAAAACGTAAGACAATTTAATGCATCAGATGAAAGGTATGAGCACCTGAAAAAGGTGCTCCATGCTGAAGTAGGTACTTCATTTCGTGGCGGTGAAATTAATTCCTTTTCAGGTGAGTGTACAATTACAGCTGTTAGTAAAGAAAAAATAGAATTTGATTTTCTTCCTGCAAAGCTAGATAGTACACTTTATCCTCTTACTGTATTGCTTGCTCAAGTACGCCCAATTTGCATGAAAAGGATTTTAAGAGAACTTGTTTCTTTAGGTGTTGAAAGACTAATATTAACACGCTCTGATTTAGGTGAAAAAAGTTATGTGGAGTCTTCACTTTATACTACTGATGAGTATAAAACTATTATGATTAATGGAGCAATGCAAGCTGGACACACTGGAGTTAGTGATGCTATTTTTGCCTCAAGTGTTGAAGACGCTCTAAAAGAAATAAGCCTTGATACTACTTGTCTATTACTTGATAATGTTGTGGGGTCACAAAAATTTAATCAGTTGTCATTAACAGATAAAAAGGTATGTATTGCTATTGGCCCTGAAAGAGGTTGGAGTGATAGAGAGCGAAAGTGTTTACTTGAAAGAGATTTTATACCTGTATTAATGGGAAATAGAATTTTAAGAACTGAAACAGCAAGTGTAGCTGCTACTGCTCTAGCTTTAGAACATATGAATTATATTTAAGGAGAATAATTAATGGCACATTGTATCTCAGAAGAAGCTGAAAAGATATTAGATAAGGAATATAAAGTTCTTGATAAAGGTTTTGTTCGCCTTGTTGATTATCTTGGTAATGATGAAAGAATTGTACAAGCTGCACGTGTAAGCTATGGAAATGGCACAAAAAGCTATCGCCAAGATAAAGGTTTAATAAACTATTTATTAAGAAATGACCATACCTCTCCATTTGAGCAGGTTGTTTTCACATTCCATGTAAAAGCACCAATCTTTGTTGCTCGCCAATGGGTAAGACATAGAACTGCAAGAATTAATGAAATTAGTGGCAGATATTCTGTAATGAAGGATGAGTGCTATGTCCCTGAAAGTAATAAAATAGCACTCCAAAGTGAGGATAATAAACAGGGAAGAAAAAATGAGGCTGTTAGTAGTGAGGTTGCTCAAAAGGTTCAATCTATCTTAACAAATAATAGTCAGGAAACATTTAATGCTTACAACGAACTCCTTGATATGGGTATTGCTCGTGAAATTAGTAGAATTAATCTTCCTCTATCAATGTACACTGAATTCTATTGGCAAATTGATTTACACAACTTATTTCATTTCTTAAAGCTTCGCCTTGATGCTCATGCTCAATATGAAATTAGAGCATATGCTGAGGTTATGCTTGAAATGGTTGAAAAAGTTTGTCCAATAGCTACTGAAGCCTTTAAGAACTTAAAGCTTGGTTCTGTTACTTTCAGTGAAAGAGAATTAAAAGCTATTAAGGATATGTTAGAGGGAAAAGAAGTAGAGCTTGAAAAAAGAGAAAAAGAGCTATTTGAAGCTAAACTAAAGTAATTTATTTGTAAACCATTTTAATCTGGAGAATGTGAATATGTTTGAATTAACTGTTGCTAAGGATGGTTCAGGAAACTATACAACAATTCAAGAAGCATTAAATGCTGTTGAGTATCGTGAAAGTGCTGTAATTTATATTAAAGAAGGCATATATCGAGAAAAACTCTTCTCAGATAAAAAGGATTTAACTTTAATTGGCGAAGGTAATGTATTTATTACTTATTCAGATAGTGGTAGAGAAATTTTAGATAATAACTTAAAGAGAGGAACCTTTAGAAGTTATAGTGCTTTTTTTTCTGGTGAAAAAATAAAGCTTGAAAACCTTATAATCCACAATGGCGCAGGTTCTGGTCACGATGTTGGCCAAGCTATTGCTCTATATCTTGATGTAGATGATGCAAAGCTTTCTAATGTGCGGTTAATTGGTAACCAAGATACCTTGTTTTTATCCCCACTTCCTGAAGAAGAAAGAGAAAAGAGAGGCTTTTACGGCCCAAGATGTTTTTCAGAGAGGAAAAGAAAACACTCTGTGTTTGAAAACTGCACAATATCTGGAAGTGTGGATTTTATCTTTGGTGGAGGCGATGCAATTTTCAGAAATTGTACAATTGTTAGTACTGACGATGGCTTTGTTACAGCTCCATCTGGTAAAAAGGATTGGGATGGATTTTTATTTGAGAAGTGTGAGTTTATATCTTTAATGAATAAAAAGGAAAATGTCTATTTAATGAGACCATGGAGAGACGAAGGTAAAGCAAAATTTGTAAAGTGTACCTTTGGTCCACATATAAATAGAAAAGGCTTTATCCCATGGCCAAATAGAGAGGATAAAGCCCATTTATCTACATTTGAAGTTAAAGATTGTATATTTAACTAAACTCTAAATTAGCATATATCTTTTCAAGCCTTTCATCTGGAAAGCGTTTATCAAGGAGTACTTCAATCTTATTTGAAGGCTCCTTATTGTTTATTCTTTCAGCCCATCTATATACTGCCAAACCTGATACCAAACTATTAAATAAAATAAATACAAACAAAATCCAAACTGTAATCTTACCAAATTTGTTAGGTATATATAGTATTACCGAAGCAATTCTTGGATATAGCTTTTTTATCCAAAGTATTCCAAGTAAGCCCCAGAAAACCGAGTACAAAAGACATATTCTACCATTTATATTAAATGGAATATTGGAGTAGTCCCAACTTGTAGAGCCAAATACCTTTTCTTGGAAGTAGGAGCAAAGATATTCAACAACGCTACCTGTTAGAAATCCTCCGAGGAAAGAAAATGACCATGAACGGTTCCTATATTTGTATAAGGCAAGGGTAAGTACTAGAGCTCCAATACCATAGACTAAATTAAATGGACCATATACTAAACCTGAACGTGATTCAAAGTATCCATTTTTTATATAGCACCAAGCAAGCTCGATAACTACACCAAAAAAGCATCCTGAGAAAAATATTAAAAATAGCTTATAAAAGTTAATCCCCTTTGCAAAATGCTCTCCTAGTGTTTCTTTATAATCGATAGTGCCATTTGCAGGAGCATTCTTGATTCCAAAGTGAGATTTACTACTTTTCTCTGTATCCTTTAGCCTAGTTGATAGCTCATCAGAAGCTTCAACAAGGTGTTTATGAGCTTCCTTATAGCTATCAGCAAGTGTATTAAGTTTTTTAATTTCTCTATTAATATCTCTATAAAGTTTTTCTCTTTCTTTGTCAGAAAGAGTTTCTTCTTGAGCTAGAGCTTCATAATAAAGGCTTAATCGTGAGTTAAGTTTTTCTTCGTTGTACATAAGAATAATATATTAAATATTTTGATTTAAGTAAAACTAATTACCTTTAAAAGCCTTAATCTTACCTAGATAGTGATTCCTCATATCAGTTTCAAAATCCTTATCACAGTTATATTCTCTATTCAAGCATGGCATCCATAGTTTTGGATCTTCCATACAGAGATAGAAAAAGACGTTTTGTTTAAATTCTTTTGAAAAATAGGAATATATAGTTTTAAACATCTCTTCTTTTATTTCATAGTTATATGAATATTTACCTGCAGCTTCTACTAATGGTATTTCTAGAACCCTTGAAGGTGTTCTATGGGTTCTTAGGTGCTGAAGAACTGCTTTAGTAAAAGTAAGTGTTCCAAAGCTAATCATCATTACTTCATTTGGAGAGAAGTTTTCCTCGATTTTTTCAACAACTTCTTTATACTCCTTTTCCCATCCTTTGAAATAAACCATTGGATGGATGTGAAATCCAACTAAATTCTTATTATCTCTTGCAAGACGTGCGCAATTAATACGTTCATCTAAGCTTGCAGTTAAATGCTCTTCCTTTTCAATGATAGTAGGCGCATTTAATGACCAAGTAAAAACCATGTTTGGGGGATAAGGTTTATCAAAAAAATCATGTCGAGAGCTTTTGCTTTTTAATTCAATTACGATATTTTCATGCTTTTTTGCAAAGTTAGATAGACTAGTTAAAGTGTTATAGGAATCACCTAAAAGGAGGGAATCAGATGCTTGTCCTGTTCCAATGTGCCATATTGTTGATAAATCAATGTTTTCTAAACTTTTTTCTAAATTTCCTACAACCTTTATCTTATTTTGGCTATAAAATGATTGCACTGAGCAATAAGCACAGCCAAAGGAACACTGCATTGCAGCATCTAAAGTTGTAAGCTTACAACACCTTGTCTTTTCACCATCAACAGGACATGGACACTTACCAAATAGCTTTAAACCATCATTTGAGATAACTTCTATATTATCTTTTTTCCTTCTAATTACAGGTGGATAAAAGGTTGAATAATCTGTTGGAGTATACTTAAGTAGATTAAGTTTATCTTCTACCTGTTTAACTATCTCCTGTGCTCTTCTCTTTCCTTGTAATTTATCTATTTTTTCAAAGTCTAAAAATTTAAAGATATCATCTTCAAGAAATAGTTCTAAGTCAGCACTTGCTTTTAATAAGATTAACATTTGTGCTTTAGTTAGCTTATAATTATCAAATAATTCTTGTAGTTTTTCTCTCTTTGAAGAAGAAAAAGACTCTAATAGTTCATTAAACGCATCCATGATAATACCTTTCTAAATTAACATTTAATGGGTATTATATAGCTTATGAGTGCAAAAGACCAAGCCCACAAGCTTCCTGAAAATCCTGGTGTTTATATGATGAAGAACACAGATGACACTGTCATCTATGTTGGTAAAGCTAAGAATTTAAAAAGAAGAGTATCTTCATACTTCCTTCCAAATCGAGATGCTAAAACTACTGCTTTAGTTGCTAAAATTGATCATATTGATTACATCATCACTGGAAATGAGTATGAGGCTTTAGTCTTAGAGAATAATTTAATAAAAAAATATAATCCTCACTATAATATTTTATTAAAAGATGGAAAGAGCTATCCATTAATTAAAATTACAAATGAAGAGTATCCTCGAGTATATAAAACAAGAAGAATACTCCCTGATGGTGCTTCCTACTATGGTCCATTTCCAAAGGGGAAGCAGCTAGAGGATTATGTTGAGTTAATTAGATCTACATACCACTTAAGGCTTTGTTCTGGAGTTCTTAAAAAGCGTGATAAACCATGTCTTTACTACCACATTCATAAGTGTTTAGGACCTTGTATTGGTAATGCAAATAAAAAGGAATACTCAGAAGAAGTTGCTGAGATAAAAGAATTTTTATCAGGAAATGATCAAAAAGGGTTAATTAGACTTAGAAACCTTATGATGAAGGATGCTAAAGAGCTAAAGTTTGAAGAGGCTGTTAAGAAAAGAGAGTTATTAAAATCCCTTGAATCAGTAATGAGTGAGCAAGCTGTGCAAGATAATAGTGGGGAGAGTCGTGACTATGCTGCTATCGAGATGCGTGGCCCTCTTTGTAGTGTTGCAATAATGCAAATTAGAAATGGTAATTTAATTGGTAAAGCACTCTACAGAGCCGAAAGTATGGGTGATGAAACCGAGATTCTACTGAGCTTTTTAGTTCAATATTACTCTGATGGTGAGTCTCTACCATCTGAACTATACGTTTCTCATGAAATCGATACAACATTAATTTCTGAGTACTTTAAAAAAGAATTACATATGCCACTTTATATTGGTTTTCCTAAAGAAGGTAAACACTATCGTATATTGCGTATGGCTGAGGTTAATGCCAGTGAAGATGTAGAAAAAAGAATGTGTGCAATAAATAATTCTCCAGCTCTTGAGAGAATGAAGGAGTTATTAAACTTGGATAAACTACCAATTCACATTGAAGGCTTTGATATTGCTCATTTAGCTGGTAAATACACTGTTGCCTCCTTAATTGTATTTAAAAATGGTAACCCAAGTGTTAAGGACTATAGAAGGTTTAATATTAAATCTTTAAATGGCAAAATTGATGACTTTGAATCTATGAGAGAGGCAGTAACAAGGCGCTACACAAGGCTTTTAAATGAAAAGCAAGAACTACCAGATTTACTGCTAATTGATGGTGGTAAGGGGCAAGTTCACGCTGCAATTGATATGTTAGAGGTCTTAGGTATAGATGATATACCTGTAGTTGGTCTTGCAGAGAAAAATGAAGAATTAGTTTTCCCAGATGATAGGCCAAACTTAGTTTTAGATAGAGCAGATAGTGCTTTAAGAGTGCTTATTGCAGTAAGAGATGAATGTCACCGTTTTGCAACTAGTGCTAACCAAAGAATGCGAAGCAAGGAAGCTTCCTTTGCCTTACTTGAATCTATAGAAGGAGTTGGAAAAGTTAGAAGTAAGAGAATCATGGAAACTTGTGGAAGTGTAGAAAAGATTTTAGAGCTTGAAAGTAGTGAGCTTGCTAAAAAATGTTCAATACCTCTAGATGTAGCTGAAAGAATCATCCATAAGCTCACGCTCTAACTTAATTGTAGTTTGTTTTCCTTTATTAATAATTATAGTGTAAAGCATGCATTCTAGGATAGTTTTTACCATTTCCTGTGGCGCCTTTCTTACTTCTGCATCCATCATTTCAAGATAACGAATTATTTCATCGCAATCTTTTTCACTATATTTTTTTAAGGCTTTAGAGTAGGTTGCTTGGTCATTTGGATTAAAAATACCCTTGAAATCAAAAGGGGAGGTTTTTAATGATCCAACCTGCTTAAATGCATTAAAGAGAGTATTGGTTTTTACTTGCACATGTAAATCTTCAAGCATTCTAAAGCTTTTACCTAATGCTGAAAGTGTTGCAATTGCACCATCAGAACGTGTTGTAAGAATCTTCGCAAGAGATGCCTCTGCACCTTGTAAATCACAATTTGCTATGTGGGCAAATAGGGTTTGAGGAGTTTCTTCTCTTGTGTGTGCAAGAAATTTTGATACATCCTCCTCATCAATTATTTTTTCATCTTTCTTGGCAAAATAGTCGATAACTGGGTAACAGAATGTTCTAATTTCTAGAGTATTGTTTTCTACTAATGAAAGAATCATAGTGGTTGCTTCTGGTGTTATTTTGAAGCCTTCACGACGAAATAGATTAGTTACATAGTACTTCTTTTCATCTTCCTTCATTTCATAAAAAGCAATTAAATTCTCTTTTTTTATAAGAGATGTTAGTTCTGTTGGAAATTTTTTTGAAGAAACCTCATTTGAGGTAATTATTAATACAGAGTCTTCTTCATCCTTTTTTAAATACTTAATTAATTCATTAAGTAGTGGTCCCTTTTTTACATCATCAAAGTTCTTTAAAAATACGAGTTTATAGCTTGAGAAAAGAGATGAGGAAGATAGTGCATCAGCAAGAGTTTCTGCATCTGTTTCAAAGGTGAATAATAATACCACCTCGCTATCTGGATGTAGGCTTAATATTTCTTTCTTTTTTTCAATTATCCAATCTTGTTTTTTGCCTTCTTCAGGTCCAAATAGTAAGTATGCTTCACTCATAGTTTCTGATAACCTTAGTTAATATACCATATATTGTGATTTCTTTGCATACTTTGGATGGAATGTTATCATTTTCAGGAACAAGCAATATTCTAGATGCTTGGAGAGTATAACGTCTTATCATTACCTCTTCTGTACTATTTACCATACAAATAATGATATCATTTTCTTTTGCAATTTTAGATTTTCTAAAAATTAACTTATCATGAGGAATTAGGCCTGCATTCTTCATTGAGTCATCACCCATCTCGATAGCAAAATAGTTTACATCATCTTCTATAAATAAATTACTTACAATTAATTTTGACATTCTTCCATCTTGGAGGTGATAATCAAGCTCTAATGCTTTTAGTTGTTTAGTATTTCCATCTACAATTGAAATAGATCTAGCAGTTTTATCTCTTTTAATTATATTTTTTTTCTCAAGGGCCTTTAGATGGTCAAATACAGAGGATGGAGCAATTTCAAAGTGAGAACCGATGTCTTCAAGTGAAGGAGATCGGTGGTGTTCATTTATATATGTTTTAATAAATGAATATATTTCTTCTTGTCTCTTTGTAAGATTATTTTTGCTCGCCATCGCTTTACTATAGCATGAAAGTTGAAAGTGTTACAAATTGCGAAATGAGCCATTTGCGTACATGATTGATATTAGCTATACTAAAGTATATGAAGGTTTTGATAATTGGAGCTGGAAGACGTGGATTAAGATTAGCACGTCACTTAATCGAGGAAAAAAAATCTGTTACATTTTTGGATATTTCAAGTGATAGATGTCAAAGTGCAATTAGTAAACTTGACTGCTTAGCTGTATGTGGTTCTGCAACTAACATTGATAGATTAATTGAAGCAGGTGTTGAGGAATCTGATGTTGCAATTGCTGTTACGGATTCAGATGAAGTAAATCTTGTTAGCTGTGGCCTTATTGTTGCTAATTTCCCAAATGTAAAAAAAACAGTAGCTGCAATTAGAAGTATTTCTTATTTATCAAACAATGATGATGAGCATACAACTTCAATTTTGGGTATTTCAGATATTGTAAACCCTGATAGTGAAGCTGCAAAAAGAATTATTGATGTTGTAAGAAGTGGCCTTTACCATGACACCATTACATTCCCTGATACAGACTTTTTGCTCTTTACTCTCCATATTTCTAGAAAGAGCCCATATGTTGGAAAAACATTAGCTCAGTTTAGAACCTTATTTACAGGTAATATTGCTGTTACAGGTATTTATAGAAAGGGTAAAGCAATTCTTCCTTTTGGTGATACAGTAATTAAGCATGGTGATGAAATTGCAATCATTTGCGATAGTGATGATACTTTATCTGTTTTTAATGTTACAGGTTCTCCTGTTGTTAGTAAGAAAATATCAAGAGTAATTCTTGTTGGTGGAACAAGGGTAACTAGAGCCTTAATTACTCGTCTTACTCCAGAAGAGAAAAATGTAATTACTTTAATTGAAAAGGATCCTGCTACTGCTGAAGATTTTTCTAAGCTTTTCCCAGATATCTTGGTCATTAATGGTTCAATTACAGATGAGTCTCTTTGGGATGATGAAAATTTGGAGGATAGTGATATTTTAATTAGTTTAACTGAAAACGATGAATTAAATATCATTACTGCTTCCTATGCAAAAAAACTTGGAGTAAAGAGGTCTATAGCTCTTATTAAGACAAATCCTAACTATATTTCGTTAGCTAGACAGTTTGATATCGATGCTCCAATTTCTACTACTGAATCAACAGTTGATACAATTGTAAAGCATCTTAGAAGTGGTAGTATTATGAGTCTTCATACGCTTTTTGATGGTAACTTAGAGGTATATGAGTATAAAATTAATTCTAATTTTGAATATCTCGGTAAAGCATTGAAGGAAGTTAATCTTAGAGGTAAAGCAATTATTGCTGGCGTAAAAAGGAGTAATGGAGAATCCTTCGTACCAGATGGTAACTATGTATTCTCAGAAAATGATACAGTACTTTTATGTTCAACCCATGATAAGAGTGAGTATGTCCAGGAGCTATTCAAGTGAACGTAAAATCGGTTGTTAAGTTACTTTGCTTTATTCAGCTATTTATAGCACTTTTAATGTGTATTCCTTTTTCACTTTCATTTGTATATCAGGAGGAATTAGCTTCTAGAGCATTTGGTTTTACCATTTTATTAATGGTTATTATCCATACTGTGTTACTTCTTTTTTTACGTAAGGAACCCATTAAGATAAAAGCAAAGGATAGCTATTTGTTTGTTACTTTAACTTGGGTTATTGCAACTGCTTTTGGTGCTCTTCCACTATATTTAACTAAGACTCTTCCTACTTATACAGCTTCATATTTTGAGATAATGTCAGGTTTCACAACAACTGGAGCTACTGCTCTTGCTTCGATTGAAGATAAATTTAAATCAATTTTGTTTTGGCGAGGTATGACAAACTGGCTAGGTGGTATGGGTATTGTAGTACTCTTTGTTGCAATCTTACCATTTATGGGTGTTAGAGGTGTAAACCTAGTTAGTGCAGAATCTGTAGGTCCTACAAAGGATAAACTTACTCCTCATATCCAACATACCGCTATGATTTTATGGGGAATTTATGTAGGTTTTTCCGCTTTAGAAGTAATATTCCTCCTGTTAGGAAAGCTTTCTCTATTTGATGCGGTAACAGTTACCTTTGGTACTATGGGAGCAGCAGGATTCTCTGCAAAAAATAGTTCAATTGGTGGATATAATTCTAGTTATGTAGATTGGGTTGTTATTGTATTTATGACAATTGCCGGTATGAACTTTGCTCTATTTTTTAAAGCAATTCAGGGAAGAATAGATAAGGTAATTAAAGATGCTGAATTTAGAGTATACATTAGTTTAATTGCTGTTTTCACAACAATTGGAACGGTATCATTACTTCTTAACAAAATATACCCAGATGTACTTACTGCAATTCGTTACTCCGCTTTCCATGTAATTAGTGTATTAACTACAACTGGTTTTGCCATTTGTGATTACACCTCCTGGCCAGTATTTAACCAAATGCTACTATTTTTACTATTCTTTGTAGGTGGCTGTGCTGGTTCTGCTGGTGGTGGAATGAAGGTTATTAGAATATCGACATTAATTACACTTGCTAAAAATGCAATAAAGAAGCGTTTACATCCAAGGGCAGTTGTCCAAACTCGCTTAGGTGGTGATATCATCGCACAGGATACAACACTTTCAATTGCGGGCTTTATTGGAGTTTATTTATTAACAGGCTTTGTCGGTGCATTAATTATTTCAACTTCAGGAAGATCATTAGAGACTTGCTTATCTGCTGCATTCTTATTTGTTGGTAACATTGGAATTGGACTTGGTGATGTTGGTCCTGCTGGAAACTTCTCAATATTTTCTCCACTAATTCAATGGACTGCTTCATTTTTAATGTTAGTTGGAAGACTTGAACTCTTTACAGTTTATGCACTATTTTCTAAATCCTTTTGGAAGAGGGGATAAAAATAATGGAGTGCACATTGCACTCCATTAATAACTATCATGTAATAGATTACTTATCCATTACCTTTTCTTTTTCTTTCTTTGCTACAGCTTGAATTTTATCAGCAATAAGCTCAATGCCTTCGTATAGCTCATAGCAATCGTAGCTTACAATCTTTTCTGTTTTCCATCTGAAGTGAAGTATTGCGTCAATATGGAATCCGATACCCTTACTCTCACGCTTTATTGCGATATCGAGATCATGGAGATAATCATCTGCAAATGAGAGCTTTTGGAGCTTCTTGTCAATAAAGTCCTTAGTCTCTTGACTTGGTACATAGTTAATGCCTCTAACTGTTAGATTCATATTTTACCTCCCGATAAATTAATTTATACCTTAATTATACTATCGAAATAGAGGAAATCAAAGAAAATCTTAAACTCCTCTAATAAATGATGAATCAATTGCCAACTCCTTACGATATTTATTAACAGTACGACGAGCACAGCTAATACCTTTTTCTGCTAACATATCACTTATTTTTTTGTCTGATAGAGCTTTTTCTGTAGTGTTATTTTCTATTATCTCTTTAATAATATCTTTAATTGCAGTTTTACTTACACTTACTCCTGTATCTTCATTTTGAATACCACTAGGAAAAAGTTCCTTAAGTTGGAATACTCCCCAATCGGTATCAATGTATTTACTTGTAGTAATTCTACTTACAGTTGTTTCATGAACTCCTATTTCATCAGCAACTTGTTTTAGTGTTAATGGTTTTAAACTTCTTGGTCCAAAGAGAAAGAAAGATTTTTGCTTTTCCATTAATACTCTTCCAACCTTCTCTAACGTTGATCGTCTTAAGGCAAGCTGATTTATTAAATTATCTGCAGAATTTACTTGGCTTTTTAAGTACTTGCTTGCTTCTTTTTCCTCTTTATTATTTGATTTAGAATACTCATCAAGCATTTGCTGATATTGACTATCGATTGAAACAACTGGAAGAGTTGAGTCATTTAATCGCATTACGAGTTTTCCATCTTCAACCTTGATGGATAAATCAGGGATAATGGTGTTATCCCAAGAACTTGAATACTTTAAACCAGGGTAGGGGGTTAATGTTTTTAAATAGTCAAAGAGTTCATTTAATTCTTCTTCATCTATTTTAAGGGCTTTACTTACTTCTTTTACCTTACCAGCCCTCATTTTTTCTAGATTATCATTTACAAGAAGAGAAAAGGTCTTTAATTCATCACCTTTCATGCCATCTTCTTTTGCTTGGCATATTAATGATTCCTTAAAGTCTCTGCAACCAACGCCAGCAGGCTCTAATGAGTGAATTATATCTAATGCTTTATCAAGGTATTCTTTATCCTTTGCTCCTATTAACTCTTCCGGAGGAGTGGTAAAAAAACCTTTATCATCGAGTGATGAAATTAATATTTCACAAACTCTTTTTATATTATCATCAATCTTTAGAGTACCAAGTTGTTTATTTAAATGTTCTTCTAGACTTTCCTCTTCTTTTACAGCACCTTCCATCCAAGCTTGATAGTTATCTGATAAATCTGAACCATAGGCTGCTGAATCAGAGTAGTCTTCATAACGGTCTTTACGTGAGTATTTATCTAAATACTCTTCATAGCTAACCCCATTATCTCTGTTTGGTTCTTCAACTACTAATGTTGGATTCTTACCTGCTTCTTCCTCTATCTTTGCAAGTAATTCATTTAATGGGAGAGTCATTAACTCAAGGGACTGAAGCATTTGAGCATTTAGTCTAAGCTGTTGCTTTTGAGTAAGGGTGAGTGAGGATTCTATCATTTTATCTCCTCTTTCATAAAGTCTTGCCCAAAATATATTTCTCTTGCAAGTTCATTGTTAATTAACTCGTCCTTTGTTCCATAAACAAGGATGTTACCTTCATTTATAATATAGGCACATGTTGTGATCTCAAGAGTATCACGTACATTGTGGTCAGTTAATAAAATACCAATCCCTTGGTCTTTTAGTTTTCTAACAATTTGCTTAATTTCATAGACTGCTTTTGGATCGATACCTGCAAAAGGTTCATCAAGAAGTAAGAATTTCGGATTAGTAGCAAGAGCTCTTGCAATTTCGGTTCTTCTCCTTTCTCCTCCAGATAGAGTATAACCATATTGCTTTCGAAGTTTAGTAATACCAAATTCTTCCATTAAGGATTCAAGTAATTCTTTTTTCTCAATTTTTGAAAGATCATTTCTAGTTTGAACAACTAACTTAATGTTATCTTCAACCGTTAGCTTTCTAAATATGGAGCTTTCCTGAGGTAGATAACTTAATCCTAATTTTGATCTTTTATGCATAGGAAGATTTGTAATATTTTCGTTATCTAATAAGATTTTTCCACCATTACTTTTGATAAATCCTACTATCATATAGAATGTGGTAGTTTTACCTGCTCCATTAGGTCCTAATAGTCCTGTAATAGAGCCATTTTCCATAGAAAAAGAAATACCCTTTACTACCTGCTTCCTTCCATAAAATTTAGATAAATTTTCAACTGAGAGAGTATTAGCCATTTACTTCTCCTTGAATTTTACCTTCAAGATTTATTTCTTGAGTATCGATATCAATAGAAATTAAAGCAGCTTGATAATTATTATTATTCCAATTAACAGATGCATTTCCAGCAAGAATTAAGGTATTTGTTTTTCTATTAAAAGTTATCTTTTCTGCTCTAGCACTTAAAATACCTGAGTCTGTGTTTTTCAGTAGGCGTGCAGACATTTCAAGTGATAATATTTCTTCTTTTAAATCATAGTTTACAGCAAAAGAGGAAGCTTCAAGTTCATTAATGCTATCTGAAACCTCACACCATGTAGAGATAATTAATCTTTCACCACTTCTATCGTAGTAGAGATTAGAGGTTTTTATTAATAGACCTTTTTCTTTGTCTTCAATTGTTATTTTTCCACTACATTCAACTTGGGAGTAATCATCTCCTTGAAGCGTTATTGTAGAAGCAGTAATTTTCATCCCTTCTGCAGTTACAGTTGCTCCTTCAGTTAGTGAAACAGTTTTTCTACCTTCTTTCAAAGATACCTTTGAGTATCCTCCAGAAAATGTTACAGGAGATGAAATTAGATTAAAAGATAGTGATGCTAATAGAATAAGTAGTACTATTCTTTTCATTCATTTACCTCCCCAGAAAAAAGCTCTTTCATTTCTAAGCTCATTTTTGTCAGGTCAGCATAAAGCTTAACCCCCTCCAAACGACCACCGGGAAATGATACAGATACATAACTATCTGAATTAACACTATTATCCCTGCTGTCAAAAGTAAGTGATTCCGTTTCTATTGACAAGTTATCTTTATGTTGTTTTAAAGAAGTTTGACCAGAAAACGAACAAACTTTATCTTTTGTATTAATTTCACCTCTTCCTGCATAACCAGAGATATATAGTTCACCACTTTCATCAAGCTGCTCAAATGAAACATCTTCAACTAATACTTTATCACTTGAGAGATAGACTTTCATCTCTTTTGCATGAATTTTTATTGGTTCACCTTCGCCTGTTGAAAGGGTATATGTGGTGTTATTTAAAATCATATCAGGCATCTCAAAGTCTTGAAGAGACACACTGGCTGTGTTCTCTTCTTTTGCACATCCCGTTAAGAGAACTAATAAGGTAAGGAAAATGAGGATATACCTCATTTATCCTCCTTCTTTTCTATAATTGTTGGTAAAAATTCTTTTTTTCTTAATTTAAAATAAACACATGAGATTAAAAAACCAATTGCAAGTCCTACTAGTGCAGATACAAATTGATAAACTTCATTTGAAGTAAAAAATGCTGCACTTACGAATAGTGGAATAAAGAAACAAATTAAAGGAAAGAATAATGACATAAATGATGAAAGTATTGTTCTTCCTGTTGGCATATCAATTAAGGCTTTATCACCGTCTTTAAGTTTTATATTATCTGGGTTTTCGACAATGAATTCGTAATTCTTACCACGGCAAAAGAGTGAACTTTTGCATCCTTCACACGCATTTTTATCGCATGATACCATAATATTGCCATCGTTTGTTTTATGAACAGTTACTTCTTTTTTCATTTTGAAACCTCTGGTCTTTCAACTGCAACCTTTTCTTTAATTACTTCAATTTTTTCGGCATTACCATCATCTGAAATAGTAACTAATACACCTTGTAGCTCACAATCTTCCCATGCCTCATGACTTCTATCAGGAAGCGCAGTCATTAGTTTTTTTATTTCATATTCAGGATTAAAGCCTCCAGCTGATAGTGTTGAACCACATCTACCATTATCACTGATAAATGCACATTTACCAATAATTTTGCTATCAGAAGTTAATACTTTTGAGTGTGTTGAAATTACAGCAGATACTCTATCCTTAAGATAGTGTGCTAATGTAGCACTCTCAGCAGTAGTTGCACAATGGAATTGGATTAAGAAAATATCTGCTTCTGCACTTAATTTTGAGAGTATCATATCAGCAAAATTAAGTGGGTTCACAACACATATTCTAGAAAAACCACTTGCACCAAGGATATTTATTATTGCAACTCTTTTTCCATTTATCTCTACAATTTTATAACCTTTACCTGGCGTTTTTGGAGGGAAGTTTGCTGGCCTAAGCACATAACTACACTTAGGGAAAAAATCTACCATATCTAGCTTATAAAAGATTTTCTCTCCACCTGTTTGTAAATTAATTCCAAGGTGTGAAAGCTGCATTGAATGTGCCTTACCAAGTCCAAAGCCGTTAGTGGCTCCTTCTGTGTTTGCAATAACAAAATCAGCACCAACTTTATCCTTTAATGCCTTTAAACCATTCTTTACAGCTAATATACCTGCTCTTCCAACTACTTCACCTAAGAAAAGAACTTTAAAACTCATAGCAATAAGAATAATAGTAATTATCAAAAGGTGCAATAAACTATAGTCTTACTCTTAGCTTTTGGATAGAATTGATTGTCATGGATAGCGTTACACACATTCTATCAATTGCTATGGAAGCGGGTAAAATAATGCTTGAAAACGGGGCAGAGATTTATCGCGTCGAAGATACAATGGCTAGAATTTCAAAATATTATGGTGCTAAGGACCAACATTTTTTTGTATTAACAAATGGTATTTTTGTTTCTGGGGAAGAAATTGATGGAAAGGCTTTTGCTAGAGTAGAGCATATCCCTGTTCATGGTGCAGATCTATCAAAGGTAATTGCAATTAATCAGCTATCTAGAGAGATTAGTCAAGGTAAATATACTTTAGATGAGGTTGAAAAAAAACTTGAAGAGATTCGTAATAGTAAAAATAGACCATTTATTATTCAAGTTTTAGCCACTGCACTTGGTTCAGGGTGTTTTTCTGTATTACTTAATGGATCATTAAGAGATGGAATATGTTCATTTATTTCAGGTATAGTTCTTGGCTTTTTTATTACAATCATTTTTAAACCATATCTTTCAAAAATATCTGGAAATATTATTGGTGGAATGCTTGTAACTCTAATATGTGTTCTTTGCAAGCACTTCGGATTTGCAGATTCATTAACCAGTATGATTGGAGGTAGTGTAATTCCATTAGTTCCAGGAGTTGCATTTGTAAATGGTATTAGAGATATTGGAGATGAAGATTATATTTCTGGGTCCGTAAGACTTTTAGATGCAATGCTTGTTTTTTTATGTATAGCTGTAGGTGTTGCTGCTGTATTAATTTGCTATGGTAAGTTAACAGGAGGGATAGTACTTTGAGTATTAACATTATTATTGCAGCTTTCTTTGGAACTGTAGCATTTGCAATTTTATATGATATCCCTTCTAGATATTGTTTTGTTTGTGGTTTATGTGGCTTAATGGGGTGGATAATATACTCTTTACTTACTCCTCCTATGGGCGAACTAGTTGCAGTATTTATAGCAACTATAGGGATAGCCTTAGCTAGTAGGTTTTTCGCAGTTTGGCAAAAGTGCCCTGAGATAGTTTTTTTAGTTTCAGGAATTTTCCCAATAGTTCCTGGTGCTGGTATTTATTGGACCGCTTACTATCTAGTTGCAGGGCAAATGACTCAAGCTGCAGATAGCGGCATAGGAGCATTAAAAATATGTTTAATGATGGTTTTAGGTATAGCAATTGTGCATGAGCTTCCACAAAAGCTATTTTCAATTATAAGGAGAAAATAATGGGTAGGCTTATTACTCTTTCGATTTCAGCACAAATTGTTGTAGCTGCATTTAGTCCATATTTACAAATTATTTTTAGAAATAAAGGTTATTCCCACTCTCTTTGTGGCGTGTTATTAGCATTGTGCCAGTTCGCAGCAATTATTATTCCTTTATTAATTTCATCTATTTCTGATAAGACAGGAAAAACAAAGAGCTTTTTACTTTTATGCTCATTAGTTTCGTTAGTTACAGCAATTCCTTTTTTACTTTCAAATAACATTGTTGTGGTTGTAATTGCTTCATTTATCTTAAATGGAGTGTTTTGGTCAATAAATCCTCTTTGTGATGGTTTTATTAATAGAGCATTAACTAACGATACATCTAGATATGGAACAATAAGAGCGATGGGAACTCTAAGCTATGTATGTACACTTGTTCTTTTTGCTTTTATTAAGTTCCCAAATGAAAGTAGTAATAGTTCAATTTTACTTGCAATGATTATTTGTATTTTACTTTTTATCATTGTACTACTAACTACTAAGGAAAATAGTTCTTCGGAGAGGAAAGAAAAAGAAAACCAGGTATTTTCTATCTCTTGGTTTAGTAAGAGTTTTTACATCTTTATGGGGATAGTTGCTCTAACAAGAGTAGGGCAAGCTGTTGTTGAGAAATTATTATCATCATATATGATTGAGGAATTAAACTTAGGAGGATATTTTCTTATCTTTGTTGCCTTAGGTGCGCTTTGTGAGTTCTTTTGCATGATTTTTTTCTCAAGGCTTAAAAGAAATAAGAAAATTACTTCATGGTCAATGCTACTAATTTCAGCAATTGGATTAACAGTAAGATTACTATTATATTTAATTCCTTCTATATATACATTTATTATTGCTCAAATGCTCCATGGCTTAACATTTGGAGTATTGCATGTTGCCGCTACTGGTTATGCAGCTGATAATGTAGCTCCTGAACATTATGATTTAGCAATGACTCTATATTGGTCTCTTGCAACAAATCTTCCTGAGATGCTTGGAGCATTTGCTGGTGGATTTGTTATTGAAGCCTTTGGTTATCCAATGTTGTTCTTATCATATTCAATATTCCCTCTTGTAGCTTGCATACTTTGTCTAACAAATAAAAAACATTTTAAGTAGATTGAAACGGGGGGCAAATGATGTTAATATACCTCTTGCAACCATGTGTTGTCATGCTCCGGTTTTCCCTCAGCACCCCTTTGTGCACTGGAGCATGTACCTATTATTTTAAATAAAAAACTCAGACTTTGATATTATCAGAGTCTGAGAACCATATTTGCCTGTTGGAGGTAAGCACATGTGTACACCTCTAAAAATATGACATAAAGCTATTACTATTTTTATATTTTATGTGAAGAACTATGAAGAAAACACGATTTCCAAATAATTAATTCTTTGGTTTAGTACTCGATAAACTCGATAAACTCGATAAACTCGATAAACTCGATAAACTCGATAAACTCGATAAACTCGATAAACTCGATAAACTCGATAAACTC
>NZ_JAXEGN010000115.1:0-2712 GCF_034103065.1 Bullifex sp.
CTTACTCTTGTTATTACCTCTTCATCTTCCCAATAGGAGCCACCAGTATGAGCTGTATCTTGATCTCCAACATTAATTATGCAGTCAAAAGAACTTAATAAGTTTTCATCATTCTTAATATCCTCAAAGCTGATAAATGAAACATCGAAAGGGGCTCCTGAAAGAGCTTCAATTACACCGGCATAACTGTAGTTTTGCTTTTGATAAAGCGCATGGTGAACCATGTGTGCTCCCCATGAGCGCATTTTACCCCAACAGTTTAATACTGCAACTTTCTTTAAAGAGTATGCTGTGGTACCTTTAGCATTTTCATAGAGCTCTCTAAATTCATTACAAACGCTATTAACATATTCAATAAACTCAGGGAACTTTAGTGCAAGTTTTAGATATCCACCATAACCAATTCTATCAATAGGGCTTCTTAGAATAGCTCTTCTTGCGGTTACCCAATTGTACTTTGCCTCTTTTACAGGGTCTCCACCTTCATAAAAGGTGTCTGGGAAGAAATATGGTAAAAGTCTTCCTTCTGTATATTTTACTCCTTTAATATCACTGATGAGTCTTAAAGTTGAACCATTTCCAACAGAGCCAACAATTGCATCTACACCTGAATTTTTAAACTCATCTAAAAATGGTTCTGTACCGATCCAATGGTCACCTAAGAACATCATTGCTTCTTTACCATATTCATGACAGATATCGGTAAATTCTTTAATTAGTGCACATACCTCTTTGTTTTGGAATTTTATGAAGTCTCTATACTCTTTACTAGGTACTCTATATTGACCGTTGTAATAGCCCTGGTCGATGATGTATTCAGGTCTAAATTTATAGCCGACCTCATTTTCAAATTTCTCTAAAATATAAGGTGAAACAGAAGCAGAATAACCATACCAGTCTACATACTTTTCTCTTGCCTTTTCATCAAAGAGTAGGGTGAATTGGTGGAAGAAGGTAGTAAATCGAATTACATCGACGTAATCATGTTCTTGGATAAACTTTCTTAATCTTTGAAGAGAGAATTCATGAGTAGCAGGTTGCCTAACATCGAATGTCATCTGAGGCTCGATAGTCCAACCATTTGTTACTGCATTATACATATGAACAGGATCCCACATGATAAATGCTAAAAATGAGACAGTATAAGCATGAAATGGTTTTGCTTTTATAGTAACTTGATAACCTTCCTCTTGATAGGTCCAATCAGAAATAACATCTCCTGTAGTTCTATCAATTACTTCCCACCATCTTTTATTATCTTTACCATTTGGTTTAAGCATAGCAGGGTAAAGGCCATACATTAATGGAATTGTGAGACTTTCATCTGCTGCTGTATAAAATGGAGTCATTACATAAACTTGTTGAATTTCTTCAGGATGTGCTTTAGCCCATACATTATCTTTTCTTGTTGTGTAATATGTTTTATATATTTTAGCATTTTGGCCTTTGAGCTCTTCAGGAAACTCTGTTCCATCACAATCTCGAATTGCATCGGCACCCCATTTTTTTAATATTTCAATAGTCTCTGGTACTATATCTAAATCAGTTGGGATCGTGACTCTTCCTTTTAATTCCATTACTTTACCTCTCTAATAATATTATTTTCCAATTTGACGTTGCCGTCATCCATCCTCTTTCTGAAAAGTGGTGTAGCTACTTTCTTATTAATTACATTATCCCTAATTAGTCCATTAGGATTTTTTGCCATGCTAAAGATTCCTCCAAGATCATCATCAATTACATTATTAATAAAGGATGAATCAATAGCTTCTTCAAGACAGAACATTACTGTTCCACCTTCATTTAATGAGCTGAAATTGTGTTCATATAATGTAGACCAGCCTGAGTCTGCATCATATGCCATTCCATCTTGGTTTAACCTTGTTGTTCTTGCTAAATTATTCCTAAATTCAGCATTGAGACACTTCCAAGGCCAAATTCCAGCACCAACTTTACCACCTCTATTATGAGGTTTTAGATAGTATCTATCGTTTATTTGGCAAGCGGCTTCATCACTTAGATTGTTATTTACAATAGGATTATCTGAGTACATTACTGTAATAGCATCTCCTGCTGCTTGCTTAACATAGCAATTTTCAATTCTTACATTCTTGTGCCCATAAACTTTAAATGCATCTTCTTTGTATTTTGTGCCTTTAAAATTTTCATGAGCATATGTATAGCCTATAGCTATTCCCCAGCGGGAAGTTCTATAAACAAAGCATTTTGAGATAAGTATGTTCTCAAAACGTGAGAAAGTATTCTTACTTGGTTTTGAACAAGTAAAATAAATTCCTCCATTGTTTAAATGTTTATCATAGATATTTCCATAAACGTCGTGGATAAATAGATCTTCAAGAACAATATTACTCATTACTTCAATATTTCTTGCAACAGCTGAAACACCAGTAGCACAGTAATATTCATCACCAACTTTATCATTAATAATTTCAAGGTTTGTGATTGTTATATTAGAACAATCTTCTAAATGAATAGTTGAAGAAATATTTCCACAGTAACGGTGAGTAGGGCTATCCAGTTCGCATCCATAGTCTTGATACCAAATGCCTTCACCTTTAGCATTGATAATTGGTTTTTCACCTTCTCCATAACTTGAAATAGTAATATTTGATAAACCCTTTAAATGAATATATTCACCATTAAATACTGAGTCTCTTTCAAGAAGTATTTTATCTCCACTTTCAAGAGAAA
>NZ_JAXEGN010000116.1:0-8813 GCF_034103065.1 Bullifex sp.
TGGAGAGGTTATTCTCTTTATCGATGAACTTCATACAATAGTTGGTGCTGGTGCAAGTGAAGGATCAACCGATGCTTCTAACTTAATTAAACCAGCTCTCGCAAGGGGTGAACTACATGCAATAGGTGCAACTACCTTGGACGAGTATAGAAAGTATATCGAAACAGACAAGGCCCTAGAAAGACGTTTCCAAACAGTTTATACCAAAGAACCTACAGTAGAGGACACTATTGCTATTCTAAGAGGTTTACAGCCAAAATATGAAGTACACCATGGTGTAAGGATTAAGGATGAAGCCTTAGTCGCTGCTGCTACTCTTTCAGATAGGTATATTACAAATCGATTCTTGCCGGATAAAGCAATCGACCTCGTCGATGAAGCAGCATCTCAATTGAAGATGGAAATCGAGAGCCAACCAGTGGAGCTTGATAAAATCGATAGAAAGATGCTTCAGTTATCAGTAGAAAAGAGTGCACTTAGTCGAGAAAAGGATGATGCTAGTAAAGAGCGTCTTGATAAAATTAATGCAGAGCTTGCTGATCTTCATTCTAGACACGATGCAATGCACCTTCAGTGGAGTAATGAAAAAGAGCTAATTGATGGTTTAAAGAGTAAAAAGAGTGAACTTGAAAAGCTTACTAATGAACAGTCTCAAGCTGAGAGAGATGGTAATCTTAATAGAGCTGCTGAGATTAAATATGGTTTAATTCCTGCTGTCCAGAAAGATATTAAAGAGAGAGAGGAAAAGCTAAAGCAATCACAAAACTCTGAGCATCGTCTCTTAAGAGAAGAGGTAACCGAGGATGATATTGCAAGAATAGTATCTTCTTGGACTGGTGTTCCTGTTAGCAAGATGATGGGTAGTGAGATGCAAAAGTATTTAAATCTTGAAGCAACACTATCTAAGAAGGTAATTGGCCAAGATGAAGCTATTAATGCAGTTAGTAACGCGATAAGAAGAAATAAGACAGGAATAGGTGATGCAAATCGTCCTCTTGGTTCATTCTTGTTCGCTGGTCCTACAGGTGTTGGTAAGACTCTTCTTGCAAAGGTTCTTGCAGACTTCTTGTTCGATGATGAAAGAGCTCTAACTCGTATCGATATGTCTGAGTATATGGAAAAGTACTCAGTTTCTAGACTTATTGGAGCACCTCCAGGATATGTTGGTTATGATCAAGGCGGACAGCTTACAGAGGTTGTTAGAAGAAGACCTTACTCTGTAATTCTATTCGACGAGATTGAAAAAGCACACCCTGATGTCTTTAATATCTTACTTCAAGTTCTAGATGATGGACGTCTAACCGATGGTCAAGGTAGGGTAGTAGACTTTACGAATACTATCATTATCATGACTAGTAACCTTGCTTCACGTGAAATATTGGAGCAAAAGGCTAAAAAGGAAGATATTCTTTCTATAATTGAAGCACACTTTAAGCCAGAGTTTATTAACCGTATCGATGAGATTGTAGTTTTCAATCCTCTCGGAAAAGACCAAGTTTCTTCTATTGTTACTTTACAGCTTGAAGCACTTAAAAAGCGTATTGCAAGTCGTGGTTATGATTTAACTTGGGACAAGGATGTTGTCTCCTTTATTAGCGATGTAGGTTTTGATCCTGATTTTGGTGCTCGTCCTATTAGACGTGCTATTCAAAATGAGATTGAAAATACTCTTGCGAAAGAGATGCTATCTGGAAACTTATCGACATCAAAGCCTATTAGACTTTCGCTTGAAAATGATCAAATAAAGGTTTCAAATTAATATATTTAACCTCACCTTGAGTAAATCTTGGTGAGGTTTAATTTTAATTAACTAAGTTCTCTATATTTTTAAATGAATTAGGAGTATCAATATCTACTATATTTTCTTTTCTACCTGGGTAGAAATAATTTGGATACTCCTTAATTACCTCTCTAACCTTTTTATCACTTGCTAAAATTAGCTCGACTAATTCTTTTTTTAGAGCAACAGGATGACCTGCTGTGTTATCAAAAATTGGACGTGCTGATAACACATTCTTTAAATTACTTTCTGCTTTGATAAAATCATCCTTTGTTAAAAATGGGACATCTGCAAGAGTTACTAGGATATCACAGCTTGTGTGTGTTAAAAGGCATCTTAATGATGATTCTTGTCCTAAGGCATAGTCATGGTTATAAATAATAGAAACAGGGTATCCCTTTAGTATTTCTTCACTTTTTTCTCTTTCAAATCCGGTTACAACAACTACATCATCTGTATAGGAAAGGGCGTTAATTACACTATTTTCTAAAATAGTTTTACTACCAAGCTTGAGTAAAAGCTTATTTACGTTTCCCATTCTTTTTGATAATCCTGCAGCAAGAATTCCAACCTTCATAATAGAATAAAACCTCTTTAATAAATATAATAGCACTCATGATAGCAACATTCATCAATGCTTTTACAGTAATTTTAGGAGGCCTAATAGGCCTATTATTAAAGAAAAAGATTTCTTCTTCTTTTAAAGATATTGTAATGACAGCTGCAGGTGTAACAACTCTTGTGCTTGGACTAGGAATGGCATTAGAGGATCCAAGTGCAATAGATAATCTCTTTAGCTTAATACTTGGTGGTTTTATTGGCTTTGCTTTAAAAATTGAAGATAGGGTTTTGAGTCTTGGCGATAGAATTGAAAAGCTTGGTGGAAAAAGTTCATCAAATGGAGATTTTGCAAAGGGATTTCTAAATTCATCACTTCTATTTTGCACTGGTGCAATGAGTATCGTAGGTTCAATTCAGGCAGGAACTGTTTCAAACTATGAATTAATATTAATTAAGAGTGTTATGGACGGTTTTATGGCTATAGTATTTGCTTCAACCTATGGTCTTGGAGTATTTGCATCTGCTATCACTATTATTGTTTATCAAGGATTTTTTACTCTTGCAGGAAGCTACATTGAACCAATATTAGGGGAAATTGGAATTAGTGCTATGGCATCAACAGGGGGACTATTACTAATTCTCTTAGCTTTAAGCCTACTTAATTTGAAGGATTCTAAAACAGGTAACTTCCTTCCAGCTCTTATTTTAGCTCCAATAATGCAGTACCTTTATAGTTTACTTCCACTTTGATTTTTATTTTTGATAATAAAAAAGATCTCAATGAGGATTTACCCCCGTTGAGATCTATTTTTAGATTAATCTTTAAGATTAATTATTCTTTGCATCCTCAAGAGCACAGTCTGTCTTACTTCTCTTAACAGGACACTTTTTAACATTCCAAATCTCATTAGCATATTCAAGGATTGTTCTATCAGATGAGAACTTACCTGATGATGCAATATTGATAATAGCCTTCTTATTCCATTCATCAATATCATTCTTGTAGAGATCTGTTGCCTTGTTGTGCATGTCGTTATACATTCTAAGATCAGCAAAGATACAGTACTTATCACCATACTCTAAGATAGACTTTAAGAGAGGCTCGAAGATATTTGGTTCATTAACATTGAAGTGACCAGATGTAATAAGAGATACAATCTTCTTAATTTCATCATCTTTGTTAACCCAGTCATATGGATTATAGCCATTATTCTTTAATGCTGTAATCTCATCCTCTGTATGACCGAAGATAAAGCAGTTTTCAGCACCAGCTTCTTCCTGAATTTCAACGTTAGCACCATCAAGAGTACCCATTGTAAGTGCACCATTGATCATGAACTTCATGTTACCTGTACCACTTGCTTCAAGACCTGCTGTTGAAATCTGTTCAGAGATGTTAGTAGCAGGAATTACCTTCTCAGCCATAGTTACACGATAGTTAGGCATGAAATATACCTTTAAGCTCTTATTAACCTGAGGATCTGAGTTGATAACAGATGCAACGTTGTTAATGAACTTAATGATAAGTTTTGCATTAACATATCCTGGAGCTGCTTTACCACCAAATAAGAATGTTGTAGGAGGGAATGACTCTCTATAAGCCTTGTCTTCCTTCATTCTTGTGTAGATCATAAGAACATTAAGGATATTCATAAGCTGTCTTTTGTACTCATGGATACGCTTAACCTGTACATCAAAGAGGGTAGAAGGATCTACAATGATACCACAATCCTTTTTGAGGAAGTTAGCAGCTGTTTCCTTTGCACTTTGCTTAATCTTACCAAAATCTTCTCTAAATGCTTTATCATCAGCAAAGCTTCTAAGCTTAGAAATCTGAGAGAAATCTGTAATCCAACCATCACCGATTGCATCTGAAATCTTTTTAGCAAGTAATGGGTTAGCATCTAAGAGCCAGCGACGCTGAGTGATACCATTTGTCTTGTTTTTAAATCTTTCAGGATAGATTTGGTTGAACTCTGGGAACATGCTTGTCTTTAAGAGTTCTGAGTGAAGGGCTGCTACACCGTTTGTTGAGTGAGTACCGATGATAGCAAGGTTAGCCATTCTGATCATCTTTGGATTTGACTCTTCAATGATAGAAACCTTAGCAATCTTATCATTTTGGAATGGGAAGAATGCTACTGCTTTCTGCAAGAAGCGGTGGTTTATTTCATAGATAATCTGAAGGTGTCTTGGTAAAATTGAACCGAGCATTGGTACAGACCACTTTTCAAGTGCTTCTGGCATTAAGGTGTGGTTAGTGTATCCAAGTGTTTTTACTGTAATATCCCAAGCTTCATCCCATTCAAGACCTTCAAGGTCAACTAATACTCTCATTAATTCAGGTACTGTAATTGATGGGTGAGTATCGTTGAGCTGGATAGCAGCTTCATTAGGGAAATTCTTCCAACAATAGTTAGGATTTCTCTTAAATCTTCTTACAATATCAGCAACAGAACATGCAACAAAGAAGTATTGTTGCTTGAGTCTAAGCTCTTTACCCATATAAAGAGTATCATTTGGATAGAGAACCTGAGAGATATTTTCAGCATTAATCTTGTTTCTTACAGCCTCTGTGTAATCACCAGAGTTAAATTCCTGGAAGCTGAATTCAGCTGGTGACATTGCAGACCAAAGACGAAGAGTGTTGATAGTCTTACCACCGTAGCCAATAATTGGAGTATCATAAGCCATGCCATTAACTTGTTCAGCTGGAACCCACTTATAGATATCCTTACCGTTTTCTCTAATAACCTTTACTTCACCACCAAAATATACTGGATATACAATAGATGGTCTCTTGATTTCCCATGGGTTACCATTTTCAAGCCAGTTGTCAGGAAGCTCTGCTTGCCAACCATTTCTAATCTGCTGCTTAAAGATACCATAGTTATATCTAATACCATAACCATAAGCAGGAAGCTCTAAGGTTGCTAAGCTATCGAGGAAGCATGCTGCAAGTCTTCCAAGTCCACCATTACCGAGACCTGCATCTGGTTCTGCATCTGCAAGCTCTTCAAAATCATAACCAAGTGATGAAAGTGCATCTTTAACTTGTTTTTCAATTCCAAGGTTGATGATGTTGTTTGTCATCGCTCTACCCATTAAGAATTCAAGTGAAAGATAGTAAACTCTCTTTGCGCTTTTTGCTCTCTGTGTCTTTCTGGAGATGTCCCATTGATGGACGATTCTGTCACGGATTGCTAATACTGCTGCCTGATATTTTGCTTCATCGTTAACATGATATGCATCAGCATCAAGTGTGTATTTTAGCTGTTCTGCAAAATCTTGAGCGATATCTTTAGCAGTGTGTCCGTATTTAGTACGAATTTCGTTGGCCATATTTTCTCCTAAATAAGTAATGAATCAACGAAAATTAATATAGATAATTTTTTTTAAATTAAGCAAGTACTAAACTAATGTAAAAAAAAATAAAGATTATTTAATTTATAATATTTGAGAATATTTGTTTCATGTATTGACAAAAACTTGAGTGTTCTGATAAAGTATTTTCTGCATGTTCGGCATAGTCGGATAAGTGTTTGTGTGTGCGCCCTTGTAGCTCAGTCGGTAGAGCACCACCATGGTAAGGTGGGGGTCAGCGGTTCAAATCCGCTCGAGGGCTCGAAAAGAAAAGAACGGTAATAACCGAGGAGATATATAGGTATGGCAAATTCAAAGAAGAAAGGTCCAGTAGAGAAGATCGCTTTACAGTGCACAGAGTGTAAGCAGAAGAACTACACAACTGAAAAGAATCGTCGTAACACACCTAACAAGCTTGAACTCATGAAGTATTGTCCTTTTGAGAGAAAGCACACTCTTCACAGAGAGACAAAAATCAAATAAGATAAGAAAGGGTACATCAAGGTACCTGCAGGTCAATAGCTCCAACGGCTAGAGCACTGGTCTCCAAAACCGGGTGTTGTAGGTTCGAATCCTACTTGGCCTGCAGGTACCTTGAAACTAAATGGGAGAAAGCAAGATGAAGAAAATTGTTAAATACTTCAAAGAGTGTTACCTTGAGATGAAGAAGGTTTCATGGCCAAATCGTCAGATGGTTCTTCAGTCAACAAAGATTGTTATCATCTCAACAGTAGTATTCGCACTTATCCTTGGCCTTGTTGATTTCCTTCTCTTGAAGGGTATCTTCTTAATTTTCTAGTAGGTAATTGTAATGGCGAAAGGTTGGTACATAGTACATACATATTCTGGATATGAGCAGAAGATTCAGAGAACAATCATGAAGCTTCGCGAGATGGATGACGACTTTGCTCTTATCGTTTCTGATGTTAAGGTTCCAATGGAGACTGTAACTGAGGTTAAGGACGGTAAGAAGAAGGAAGTAAAGCATAAGCTTCTACCTGGTTATATTCTCGTTGAGATTGATTTCCCTGAAGATGCTACTTGGAAAAATACTTATTCTAAGATTAAGAGAATCCAGGGTGTTACAGGCTTTGTAAGTGCTATGGACGGCAGAAAACCACAACCTCTTTCAGCTGCAGAGATGAAAGATATCATGCAGAAGACTGGTGAGGTTCCTACAGAAAAGGCATTTAAGCCTAAACAGAATTTCCAAGTTGGCGAAGAAGTTAAAATTGTTGATGGCCCATTTGAGTCTTTCTCTGGTACAATTGAAGAAATTGATTCTGTTAAGAGTAAGCTTAGGGTTTCAGTTCAGATCTTCGGTCGTTCTACCCCTGTTGAGGTTGAATACCTCCAGGTAGAGAAAATAGTTCTCTAATATTCACTAAGACGGTCTCTTGACGCCGTCTTACGTTTGTTTTTTGACATCGTCAAGCTAAAATCGTTTACTCCCCGCTTGGGCATTAGTTCAACCGGGTGGGAGCTAGATCGTTATGACTGGCGTTAATACCAGCGCAGAGTCCGAACTTTTCGGTCAACTCAGACCAGACTCTGTCGTAAGGAGAAAAGAAAATGGCAAAGAAGAAGGTTACTGCAGTAATTAAGTTGCAGTGTCCTGCACAGAAGGCTACACCGGCACCACCAATCGGACCGGCTCTCGGCCCTCATGGTGTCAGTGCCCCACAGTTTGTTCAGCAGTTCAACGACAAGACTAAAGGTTATGAACCTGGACTTATCCTCCCAGTTATCATTACAGTTTATGCGGATAAGAGCTTCTCTTTTATCCTCAAAACACCACCAGCAGCTGTTCTCATTAAGAAAGCACTTGGCTTACAGAGCGGTAGTGGCACTCCTAACAAGACAAAAGTTGGAAAGCTCACACAGGCTCAGCTTACTGAGATCGCTACTACAAAGCTTCCTGATCTCAATGCATTCGATATCGAAGCAGCAAAGAAGATCGTTGCAGGTACAGCACGCTCAATGGGCGTAGAGGTGGAGAAGTAAGATGAAAAGAGGTAAGAAATATCAGGAAGCAGCTAAGAAGGTTGATAGAAATCAGCTTTATTCTCTTTTAGACGCTGCAAAATTAGTCAAGGATTGCTCTTTTGCTAAGTTCACGGAAACAGTTGAAATCTCAGTTTGTCTTCAGCTCAAGAAGAGCCAGACTGTTCGTGATACCGTTGTTCTTCCAAATCAGTTCCAGGCTCAGAAGAAGATTCTTGTCTTCGCTAAGGGTGATAAGGCTCAGGAAGCTTTAGATGCAGGTGCTGCATATGTAGGTGATACAGAGCTTATCGAGAAGGTACGTTCTGGTTGGATGGATTTCGATGTCGCAGTTGCAACTCCTGACATGATGAAGGATGTAGGTCGTCTCGGTCCTATCCTTGGTCGCCGTGGTCTCATGCCTAACCCAAAGACTCACACAGTTACATTTGATATTAAGGAAGCTCTTGCTGAATTAAACAAAGGTCGTGTAGAGTTCCGTGCTGATAAGACAGGTGTTGTACACCTTGCAATCGGTAAGGTTAACATGGATGCAGAGAAGATTGCTGAAAACGCACAGGCAACTATCGATGAAATCATGAGAAAGAAGCCAGTAGATGCTAAGGGTGAATTTATCCTCTCTGTAGCACTCTCATCAACCATGGGCCCAGGTGTTCATGTTGACTTCAAAGCTCTTCAGAGCAAGTAAGGAGGAAAACGTATGGAGAATTATCAGACACGTATTACCCCTGCTAAGGAAGATGCAGTAAAGGCTCTTAAGGACGAATTTGAGGGATACAACGGTTATATCTTTACAGATTATAGAGGTATGACAGTTGCTCAGCTTACTGACCTCAGAACAGCTCTTAGAAAGAACGATGCTCAGTATCGCGTTATCAAGAACCGCTTTGCAAAGATTGCAATGAAGGATCTTGGAAAGAGTGGTGCAGAAGAGCAGATGGTTGGTCCTACTGCTGTTGCTCTTGCAAAGGGTGATGAATCAAACGTAGTTGCAAAGGCACTTTTCGAGGCAATCAAGAACGGTGCACCTATGCAGGTTAAAGGCGCTTTAATTGATGGCGAACTTATGAGTGCAGAAGAAGTAGAAGCACTCAGCAAGCTCCCA
>NZ_JAXEGN010000117.1:0-2068 GCF_034103065.1 Bullifex sp.
TAAAGTAGCAAGTAAAGTAGCAAGTAAAGTAGCAAAAAGAGTGGCAAAAAGAATTGAATAGAGTATAATCCATGATAGTAGGGATTGGCTGAAATAACTTAGGAAAGTTTTAGTGCTAATGATTGCGTGTTTAGGAGGCAATAGGTGATGAATATAGGAGTAGAAACTGAAAAAATAGAATTCAAGAAAACAACCGGTGAGCTCAAGGAAGGAATAACATCATTGGCTTCTATGCTCAATAAGAATGGCTATGGGGTTCTATATTTTGGAGTTAAGGATAATGGGGATGTGGTCGGTCAGCAAATGGGGGACAGAACACTTAGAGAGATATCTCAGGCAATTGCAAATTTCCTTAAGCCGCAGGTTATACCGACTATAGAACATGAATTGCTCGATGATAAAAACGTGATAAAAATCGAAGTGCGCGGTTCGGAAAAACCATATTCGGCATATGGACGTTACTATATGCGATCGGCAGATGAAGATAGAGAATTGAGTCCAACAGCCCTTAAGGAGTTGATGGACAGACAAACCTCATCAGATATTTTAACTTTAATTCCGGCTCCGATTCAGACGCTTACTTTTAATAAACTTAAAATTGCATATGTAACAGCTGGGCTGACAGTTGATCAGACAACTTTTGAAGATAATACAGGGTTGAAAAACAGCGATGGAAAATATAATATGATGGCTTTTTTGCTTGCTGATGAAAATGATATTTCGATAAAAGTTGTTACATTTGCAGGGAAAGATAAGACAGACCTTATAAAGAGAAATGAGTATGGGGGGACTTGTCTGATTACTGCTATTGATAAAGTAATTGATTACATGGAATCCATTAATGAAACTATGGTTATTATGGGAAATCATAGGCGCGCGGAAGAAAAACTATTTGATATGGCAAGCTTTAAAGAAGCTTGGCAAAACGCATGTATCCATACGAAGTGGGACAAAGGAAATCCACCTGCGGTTTATATTTTCTCTGACAGAATAGAAATTATATCTACAGGAGGATTACCTGTAGATTTAAACAAGGAAGAGTTCTACAAGGGGATAAGTAAGCCAGTTAATGCTAAATTGCAAAAGATATTTGGACAACTGGGTTATGTGGAACAAACTGGGCACGGTATTCCTCTCATTATCAGTAATTATGGGAAACAGGCTTTTGATATTATGGAAAACTTTGTTAATGTCACTATTCCATTTAATTATGAAAAAAAGAATAGTGATGGAACGGACGTTGATAATGAAGTTAGTCTTAATGAGGCGGAACAGCGTGTTATCAGCTATATAAGTCAAAAATCTAATATCACGATAAAAGAATTGGTTGAGGTAAGCGGATATTCTGATGGATATATAAGAAAAATTCTCTTTTCATTGAAAGAAAAGAAGGTTATTGAGCGCCAGGGTGGAAATAAAACTGGGAAATGGGTTGTTATAAGTTGAAAAATAATGGAAGAATTAGACGTAAGGTATAAATATTTGCAACGTGCTACAGTAATACTTGATAAGCGACTCCAAGCATTGAGGGCAACAAGCGTGCATGATGAACAACTGAAGGAGTTGTCTTTCCTGTTTATCTATTTGAGAGAGCATGTTTTAGCGTTGAAAACAATAATAATAACATGAGGGTCAAGTGTGCAGGGAGGAGAATGATGGCATACGAAATTGGCGGCCGTGCAGATAAATATGGAAATCGTTTTGAACTTATGCTGAAATCAAAGCATATGTGCTTGGCAAATACGGATTTAAGGTTTCATCTCTCTATATTGCTCAGACAAAGAAAAAAGCCGGAATACATGAGAGAGAAAACTACCATGCCGGTTTCAGTAAGGGGGTGGTTCCAAACTGTCCTAAAGAAAAGGAAGAGGCAATAATGGATGACTTCCGATATTTCAATATGATATGATTAGATACCTCTTTGCAAGCTTAATTTAGTCACTAAATTTATTTAATAAGGACAGCCTAGTAAACTGTCCTTATGAATAAAAGATATAATTGCTTAAATATCACCTTAATTGTTACGGCCCCTAATTACATAAGGCTCTGTTCTGCATTCAAGAGGGTT
>NZ_JAXEGN010000118.1:0-2640 GCF_034103065.1 Bullifex sp.
GAAAACTACATTAAGCTATAATCCTGCATACATTGAGGAGTTTGAGGAGCTTCTTAAGAGTGATGACTTAGATTATAAGAGAATGCTATTTCTAATTGAGAGCCTTTACTGCTAATATGAGTTTTTATAGCTTTTCTTCAAAAATAAAGCTCTCATATAGTCAATGTGTCTCAGATGAAGAGTTTACTTTAAAGATTATTCCTAAGTCTTTTTGTAACCAAAGGGTTTATGACCTAAGCTACAGCGTCAATCCCTCTGATTACCTATCTTCATTTGAAGATACATTTAAAAATATTGCTCTTGCAGGAAGAGTAAAGGACCTTCACACTGAAATTAATATCCAATTAGCTGGTAAGGTCAAAAGCTGTGATAGCCCTTTAAAGCAGCTACCTAATGAGCCTCTTTTTCTCTATGATAGACAAACTAGGCTTACAAGCATCGGTAATAATTTAAATTCACTCTACTCTACCTTAAATAAAAAATTTATTTCAGCTAGAGAAAGAGCAATCTACCTTGCAGGTGTTATCAATGAAAACATGCGCTACAAAAAGGGTGTAACTAATAATCTTACTACAGCAGAGGAAGCATACTCTCTTAAGGAGGGAGTATGTCAGGATTATTCACATATCCTAATAGCTTTGCTTAGAAGAGATGGTGTAAATGTTAATATGGAAATGTATAAAAGTTCCGAAATAGAAATGCATGAAAATATGCATTTTTTTTTACTCAAATTAAACATCTATAATAGTGTCATCTTATTAATTGGAGGAAACAAAAATGCGAGGTGACATTAAAGAATCAATATTATTTCTATTTAAAGAGGAGGATATAACATTGTTCAATAAAGCAGAATTATCTAGGCGATATAACTGCGACCCTAGAACAATTGACAGGTATATAAAAATGGCGAAAGGAGAAATTGAAGCAGGTACCCAAAAGCGAGAATATAAATCAAAGCTTGATGAATTCAAACCTATAATAATTAATAAAGTTGATAAATATGGTTGTACAGCAAAGGCTGTATATCAGCTAATACAAAAAAAGGGTTATACAGGTAAATATTCAATACTAGCTAACTTTATGAAAAAACATAAAGATGAAGAAACCCAAAAGGCTACTATTAGATTTGAAACAAATCCAGGACTTCAAGCACAAGTTGACTGGAAGGAAGATATGATTTTGACAAATAAACAAGGTGAACAATTCAAGATAAACATCTTTCTTATGGTGATGGGATATTCACGCAATAAGTTTATTATAGTTACTACCGATAGGAGCCAAGAAACATTATTTGAATGCATGATAGCAGCTTTTAAATATTATGGAGGCGTGCCACATGAGATACTCTTCGATAATATGAAAACAGTAGTTGATCATGCAAAAAGCTCTTTTGCTAAAACAGTATTCAATGACAAATTTGAAGTATTTGCAAAAGATATGGGTTTTACACCAATAGCATGTAGACCATACAGGCCCCAAACTAAAGGGAAATCTGAAGCTTTAGCAAAGCTCGTGGATCGCCTTAAAGTTTATAATGAAGAATTCACTACATGGGATGATTTAAAAAAGATTACGACACAGTTTAGAGAGGATATTAATAAAGAATACTCGCAAGGCTGTGAAGATATTCCGATTGAGCTTTTCCAAAAATAAAAAGAGTATCTTCTTCCTCTTCCAAATGAGGATTTGATGACAAAATATATCTCCCGCCAAGAAGAAAAAACTTATCTAGTCAACAAAGAATCCTTAATTAGATATGAGGGAAGGAAATACTCCGTACCTACTAATTACATAGGCAAAAGGGTGACCGTTAAAAAGGATGCTAACGATAACCTACACATCTATTATAACAACGAGTTTGTTTTGTGTCACAAAATTAGTGATAAAAAATACAACTATACTGTTGATACTATAACGGAAATCCTTAGAAGCGATGCTATGCGTGGTAAATCTGATCAGGAAATATTTGATTTTATTAAAAACAGTCTATCCAAAATGGATATTTATATAGGAGGTATTTAAAATGTATGCAAAGCTAGTAAATAATTTAGATGAACTTGGCTTTACAGATGTTGAACCTTTCCTTTCAGACTATTTAAATAAAGTTTCTAAGGAAGGTGTTGGTATTCAGGATGCGCTAATTAACATCACTGATAGGGAAATAAATTTGCGCAATAAACGTGCTGCACAGATACAGATAACTGTTTCTCATTTTCCATATGAGAGGACTATTGATGACTATGACTATACTTTTCAACCAAGTGTGAATAAAGCTGAAATTAAGGATCTTGCTACACTTAGATTTTTAGAACATGCTGAGAATATTCTATTCTTTGGTACACCTGGTACTGGTAAAACTCATCTAGCTACTGCACTTGGAATTGAAGCTGCTAAGCATAGATATATTACATATTTCATCACTTGCCATGATTTGATTCAAACATTAAGGAAAGCTTATGATGAGAACCGCCTTGAAGCTAGGTTAAAACATTTCTCAAAGTATAAGCTTCTGATTATCGATGAAATTGGTTATCTTCCTATAGATAAGACTGGTGCTAATCTTTTCTTCCAGCTTATTGCTAAAAGATATGAGCACACTTCTACTATTATTACTACCAACCAACCTTTTAGCAAATGGGG
>NZ_JAXEGN010000119.1:0-5896 GCF_034103065.1 Bullifex sp.
TTTTGGAATCCACACTTTGGTGCTATTTCAGAGATATTTACACCTCCTTCCTTCATCATATCAATAGCCATATTAAGTCTATAGCCATTTAAGTACTGTAAGAAGTTAATTCCAGTTACTTCTTTAAAAAGAGTAGAAAGATGGTTTTCTGATAGCCTAATATACTCTGCTGCATCTGCAAGACCAATTGGCTTTTCATAGTTTTCTTTAATATATGCGACAATGCAACTAATTTGATGGTTATGAAATCCTGTTGGAAGATTAATTCTAAAAGCACCGTCTTCTTGCTTTTCACTTTTATGTTCTTCTCTAATTTTATCAGCAAGGGTGCTACAAACCTTTAATAACTCCTCGTCGTCAACTGGTTTTTCTAAATAGTCATATACTCCAAGTTGAATAGCCTTTCTTGTGTATTCAAAATCTGTATAACCAGACAAAACTAACACATTTTGATCGAGGAGTGGACATTTAGAGACCATAGTAAGTCCGTCCTGAAGAGGCAGTCTGATATCTGTAATAACAATATCAGGGTTATATTCTTTTATTATTTTTTCTCCCATTACTCCGTCTTCTGCTGTGGCAACTACACTTACTCCAATAGACGCCCAGTCGACAGTAGTAACGAGTTCTTCAAGTATTAATTTCTCGTCCTCTACAATTACAAGACTAAGTGTTTCCATTTTGTTCCTCCTCAATAGGTGTTGTAATATACACTGCAAAGCCTTTATTTTGACCGGTATCAACTAGAAATGAAAAATTATTTCCATATCTGAGCTGAAGCCTTCTATATATGTTGTATATCCCTACATGACTACTATCTTTAAGCAATTCCATATTGCTAAACATTTCAGGATTATTCATTCCACAACCATCATCTTTGATAGTTATATATAATTTATTTAAAACTATTTTTATATCAATTTCAATTGTAACACCCCCCATTCCAGGCTCAAGACCGTGGACAACAGCATTCTCAACTAATGGCTGTATTACAAGTTTTGGTGTAATTATTTTATCAAGAGGAGTATCGTGAGTATTGATTACATAGTTTAAGCGTTCGCTAAAACGAATTTTTTGAATACTTAAATAACTTTTAGTTAACTCTATTGATTCTGATAATAGACAAGTAGAGGAGTGGTTCTTTAATGAAGAACGAAGTAGTTTACCTAGCTGAAGTGAAATAGTATAAATTTCAGTTTCATTATGAAGCTTAGCTAAAGCTTTAATTGTATTTAAGGTATTAAAGATAAAGTGAGGATTAAGTTGGCTTTCTAATGCCTTCCTTTCTGCCTCTGCCGCTTTAGCTTCCTCTTCACTTTTACTCTGAATTAAGTAGATAATCTTGGTGATCATTGTATTAAAAGAGGCTGCAAGTTCATCGAATTCAGTGATTCCTGTTTCATCAAGATAGATATTTAAATTTCCTTCCTCAACATATTTCATGTTTTTTATCATGTTATTTATTCGTTTAGACATTGAGTGAGAAAAGATAAATGATAATATAATCGATACAAGAGTTCCTAAAAAAAGAGCTATTGTAATCGATGTAAATAATCGTTCAGAATTGCCTTTGAAAATTGAAGTATCGATATAACCAACGATAGAAAATAAGCCAGAAGGGAAGTGGTAATAATACTTTTGAATTGAATCATCTCTTAAAAATGGGAATTTATCGAAGCTTCCATACATATTAGGGTGGTTTAATGAAAAGGCTGAGTACAAGGTGTTATCAACTAAAATAACATCTTTAAAGATACTTCCATTAGTTAATTCAGGTATTACCGCATCTGTATAAACATCTACGATAACATAGCCTATTAATTCATCATTTTCAGAAAAAATATTTCTTAAAATAGAAAAAAGAATCTGTTCATCATTTTCATTTACTCTATGGTCTCCAATAAAAAATAGTGAGGTTCTCCCTAAATCTCTTCTTGTGGAGGCTTCAGCAATAATGTTTTTTCTATTCCATTCATTAGTTTGGAATCTAGTATCATATTCAGATGGAAAAATTCCCGATGAAAGACGACACTTTCCTGATAGCGATACAATATGAGCGTCACAGTTTTTATTATCAGAGTTTAACATGAGATAAATTGAATTATAAATTTGAGACGATTCACTATCTTCTAAAACATCATCTAAGAGTGCATTAATTACATTTTCATCTGTACTAATAGTATAGGCAATGTGTCTATACTCCTCCATTTTCTTTTCAATTAGAGTTCCATCTGATTTAATTAAAATCTTTGCCTGTTGCTCTAATGCACCATAAACACCCTTAGAGGTATAGTAATTATAAAACATTAGAAATATGAAAATAGGAATGAACATAATAATAATAAAGTATATTAATAGTCTTCCTGATATTTTTGTTGAGTGTCTGTGCATGAGACTATCATACCACAACCAATTGCATAATAAGGATATTTTTAATAATCTATTTTTCTGTTAGGAGGATTCTATGGAAAGTATCACAAAAAAATATGTTTCATCCCATTTAAATGACTTTACCCCTGAAATGGTAATGTACCTCTCTCAGCTAGAGTTAGTTGCCTCAAGAGATAAAGATATTGCAAGACTAATTGTTAAAGAACTTGAAGATCAGAGAGAAAATGATCTAAAGCTTATTGCAAGCGAAAATTTCTCATCTCTTGCGGTTCAAGCCGCTATGGGAAATCTTTTGACCGATAAATATAGTGAAGGTTTTCCTTTCCATAGATTCTATGCAGGTTGTCAAAATGTCGATGAAATTGAATCGATTGCATGTGAAAAGGCGAAAAAGCTATTTGGTGCAGAACATGCTTATGTGCAACCACACTCTGGTGCAGATGCAAACCTTTGTGCATATTGGGCAATATTAAATCAAAGAGTAATGGTTCCTACTCTTGAGGAAATGGGTGTTGAAAATGTAAATCATATGACCCGTGATGATTGGAACAAAATTAGAACAGCTCTACATAACCAAAGATTACTTGGCCTTGATTATTACTCAGGTGGCCACTTAACTCATGGTTATAGACAAAATATTTCAGCTCAGCTCTTTGACGCTTACTCTTATACAGTTAATAAAGAAACTAATTTATTAGACTATGAAGAAATTGAAAAAATGGCTCAAGAAGTTAAGCCATTAATCTTGCTCGCTGGATATTCAGCTTATCCAAGAAAGATAAACTTTAAAACTCTAAGTGAAATTGCTCACTCTGTAGGTGCTGTTTTTATGGTTGATATGGCTCACTTTGCAGGTCTTGTTGCGGGAGGAGTTTTTACAGGTGAATACTCACCGTTCCCTTGGGCTGATGTAGTTACTACAACAACACATAAAACACTTCGTGGACCACGTGGTGGTATGATTTTATGTAAAGAAGAGTTTGCTGAATCTGTAGATAAGGGTTGCCCACTTGTAATTGGAGGACCTCTTCCTCACGTTATGGCTGCCAAAGCAATTTGTTTTGAAGAGGCATTAAGCGACTCATATAAAGATTATGCTAATCAAATTGTTAAGAACTCTCAGGCTTTAGCAAAGGCTTTTATTGATGAAGGTGCAACAGTTTTAACAGGTGGAAGTGATAACCACTTAATGCTTTTGGATGTAAGTCCTTTTGGGTTAAATGGTCGAATGAGTGAAACTCTACTTAGAGAGTGTGGAATTACACTTAATAGAAATGCTCTTCCTTTTGATAAAAATGGTCCTTGGTATACTTCTGGATTACGTATTGGAACTCCTGCAGTTACCACATTAAATATGAAAGAAGAAGAGATGAAGGAAATTGCATCAATTATCATAAAGGTGTTAAAGAATGCACATCCTGTAAAGCTAACAAAAGGAGAGAAGGCGGGTACGCTGAGCAAAAATAAAGCAAAATGCCCACCTGAAATAATGGCAGAGGCAAAGGAAAGAGTTAATAAACTTTTGAAAAAGTTTGTACTCTATCCTGAGTTGGATTTAGAATTCTTGAAAGAACAATTTAATTAATTTTTTACAAGCTGCTCTAATCGGGCAGCTTTAATTATGTTGCGATTTGTTGCAATTCTTTGTTGACTTATCATCAAAGTAAGGTACAATGAAATTAGATAAACCAAATGGAGGCTTATTATGGCTGATAAAATGCGTCCAGTTCCTTTCCTTAATCTTCTAGAAAGGATCGTCGGTGAGTACAGAAATGAAGGTTCTGTTTTCTCTATTCATGAAAGTGAGTTTTATAAAAGTAAAAAAGATAAGAGTGTAAAAGTATTCACTCAAGAGTGTGTAACTCCATTAGGCCCTGCAGCAGGTCCTCATACTCAGCTTGCACAAAATATTATTGCTGCATACCTTACAGGTGCAAGATTTATCGAGCTTAAAACAGTTCAAATTATGGATACTCTTGAGATTGCAAAGCCTTGTATCGATGCACGTGATGAAGGTTATAACGTTGAGTGGTCAACAGAATATACTCTACCAAAAGCTTATGATGAATATCTAAAAGCCTGGATTTTATTACACGTTATTGAAACCCTTATGCAAGGTGGCAAGTTTGATCATCCTTCTTTTATTTTCAACATGAGTGTTGGATATAATCTTGAGGGAATTAAAACTGAAAGAATGCAGAAGTTCATTAACTCAATGCTTGATGCAGATGTTGATGGAAGATTTGATACATATATTTCTGATCTTAAAAAGGTTTTAGAGCCAGGTTATTTCGATGGTACTCCTTGGGAAGGCTTAGAGAGTAAAGTAATCGAAATGCTTCCAAAAATTAGTAAAAGGATTAGCCCATCTGTCACTATTTCTACAATGCACGGCTGTCCTCCAAAGGAAATTGAAGCAATTTGCACATATATGCTTAGTGAAAAGCATATTGATACATTTGTAAAATTAAATCCTACTCTTTTAGGTTTTGATGAAGTAAGAAAGATTCTTGATGATCTTGGATACACATATGTTGGACTCAAGAGAGAGAGTTTTGAGCATGATTTACAGTATCCAGATGCAGTTAGTATGCTTACTCGCTTGATTGCCTTAGCTAAGAAAGAAGGTAAGGGTTTTGGTGTTAAGCTTACTAATACTCTTGGCTCTGTTAATGACCAAGGTGTTCTTCCTGGTGAAGAGATGTATATGTCTGGTAGAACTCTTCTACCTATCTCAACTAGTGTTGCACTTCGCTTGAGTAAGGAATTTGATGGAAAACTACCTATTTCATACTCCGGTGGTGCAAATGCATTAACAGTTAAAGACTTATTTGAAGCAGGTATTCATCCAATTACTTTAGCTACAGATATGCTTAAGCCAGGTGGATACAATAAGATGAACCAGCTTTGTGAAATCGTGAATGATAGTAACGGTTGGTCTATGGATAGTATTGATATTGAAAAGCTTAGTGCTTTAAATGCCAAGGCTAGAGATAGAAAGAACTATATTAGTAAGGATTTCAGAGGTACTAATAAGGCTAAAGATAATACTCCTCTACCATTAACTGACTGTTATGTATCTCCATGTGTTAGTGCATGTCCAATTCATCAGGATATTCCTGAATATATTCAGCTCATGGGTGAAGGTAAGGTTGCTGAGGCACTTGCAGTTATCCTAGATAAGAATGCTTTACCAAATATTACAGGTTGGATTTGTGATCATCAGTGTCAGAACCACTGTACAAGACTTGACTATGAAGGTCCTGTAAAGATTAGGGAAATGAAGAGACTTGCAGCTTTAGAAGGTCTTGAAGAATATTTAAATGAAATTTGGGTAAAGCCAGATGAACCAGCTGATGTAAAGGCTGCAGTAGTTGGTGCAGGTCCTGCAGGTTTATCAGCAGCTCTATTCTTAGCAAGAGCAGGCTTTAAGACTGAAATCTTTGAAAGAGAAAAGAGTGCAGGTGGTGTTGTATCTAACATTATTCCTGAATTCAGAATTCCT
>NZ_JAXEGN010000120.1:0-12640 GCF_034103065.1 Bullifex sp.
ATCACAGCAAATTAAACCTTCGTGAAGACCTTCAATAACTCCATTTGCACCAAGATAAACTTCTTCTACATCATTAGGAAAGCCAACAATAGAAAAGAGAATATCTGATTTCTCAGCAACCTCTTTTGGAGTATCACACCAAGTAGCACCGTTTTTAATTAAATTATCAGCCTTGCTTTTTGTTCTGTTATAAACAAATAGTTCAAGTCCATTATTTTGTAGATGTGCACTCATTGAGGCACCCATTACACCAAGTCCGATGAAACCAATTTTCTTTTTCATGTCTCGATGATAGAAAAATTTATTAAATTTGTATAGCACAAAAATCCCTCATCGCTTATCATTTCACCATGACTGATCCAATACTTGAAGAAGAACTAATTGATATTGCAGACTTTTTTAAAGTCTTTGCAGACCCAACAAGACTAAAGATTCTTTTTTTATTAAGTGAGCGAGAGTGTAGTGTAAATACTATTGCTGAGCGCTTAGAGATGAATCAAAGTGCTATTTCACAGCAATTAAAGACTTTAAGAAGTTCTCGATTAGTTAAGTTCAGAAAAGAGGGTAGGAGTATTTATTATCGTCTTAATGATGATCATATTACAAAAATCTTAACACTCGGTAGAGAACACTACGAAGAACTAATTGGTTAATATAGAAATAAATTTCTCGAGCGGAAAGCCTATTACATTTGTCCAGCTTCCCTCTATTTTTTCAACTAGCTTATATCCATTTTTTTGAATACGGTACCCTCCTGCTGCACCTTGCCATTCACCTGTTGAGATGTACCAGTTTATTTCACCAGCAGAAAGAGGCGAAAAGATAACTTCGGAGCTATCATAGGTTGTTACGCAACCTTTGTTTGGAATATAAGCACTAAGGCCAGTTAATACTTCTTGTTTCTTTGAAGAAAACTTATAAAGTAGCTCTCTTGCAACTTCTTCAGAATCTGGCTTACCAATTAACTTTCCATCAAATAAAACTAATGTATCTAAACAAATTGCAGGAAGGCTTTCATCAAAATCTTTTGAATTAAGGTAGCTATCAAGCTTTTGCTTAGAAAGGGTTGTGACAACTTCAATTGGCTTTGTAAGACCACAAAGTTCATTAATGTTTTGTGGCTTTTGAATAACGCAAATATTCATATCCTCTAAAAGCTTTCTTCTATTTTCACTTTGAGAGGCAAGAATAACTTTAGGAAAGAGCTTTTGAGCTTTTATGATAAGCTCTGGATCAATTTCAGGTTTAATAAGCATTAAAGATTCTCCTTTAAACTTTCAACCTCTTCAGAGAGCATAAACCACATTTCTTCCTTTTGGTTTAATAAAGCTTCTTTTTCTTCCTTTTCCTTTACAATCTTTGTAATTTTATCAGGGTTTGAATAAATAGTAGGATCTGCCATCTTTTCATCTAAAACAGCAATTTCTGCTCTAAGTTTATCACAAGAAGAAAGAAGTTCATCACACTCCTTTTCCTTCTTTTGAAGCATATTCCTCTTAGCCTTCATCTCTTGATGCGATAGCACCTTGTTTTCAACAACAGCTTCTTGGATTAAAGCTTTTTTATCACTATTTAAGAATTTAGCTTCTTTTTCTTCAAGTTTATATGCAAAATAGTCGTAATCGCCTTCAAAGAATTCAGGCTTATCGTCGCTTAAATACAGAATTTTAGTAGCTAAGTTTTTGATAAAGTGAGTATCGTGGCTTACAAAGATTACTGTACCATCATAAGCTTTAATTGCTTCAAGAAGCATTTCTTTTGCATTGATATCAAGGTGGTTAGTAGGTTCATCAAGTAGAAGTAAATTACATGGATGAAGTAATATTTTTAATAGTGATAGTCTTGATTTTTCTCCTCCAGATAATACTCCAACCTTTTTAAATACGTCATCGCCATTAAATAAGAATGCTCCCAAAAGAGACCTTAATCTTGGTATATCCTTTGTATCAGCTATACTTTCAACTTCTTCTAATACCGTATTACTATCAGTTAAAGTTTTTTCATTATCTTGAGCAAAATAACCCTTCTTAACTCCAGAACCATCTCTGACAACACCTGTAAAAGCAGGATCAACAGAGGCAAGAATTCTAAGTAGGGTAGATTTACCTTCACCATTTCTACCTGTTATTGCTAAACGCTCCTTCTTTCTAACAACAAAAGAAAAATCATCAAAGATTACATTATCCCCATATGCTTTATGAAGGTTTTCAACAACTAAAACATCGTTTCCACTATGAGGTGCTTCAGGGAAAGAAAATGAAAGCTTTTTAAGGTGGTCAGGAATTTCAATTAACTCAGTTTTTTCTAAGCTCTTAATCCTTGATTGAACTTGTTTTGCTTTAGTAGCCTTATATCTAAAGCGTTCTATAAACTCCTCTGTCTTTTCAATTTCAGCTTGTTGCATTTCATATGCTTTTTCAAGTTGGGCAATTTCTTCTTCTCTTTGCTTTAGGTATGAGGTGTAGTTTCCACTATACTTAGTTAATTTACCTTTAAATAACTCATAAACAGTATTTACTGTATCATCTAGAAATCCTTGATCGTGGCTAACAAGTATAACACCACCATCAAAAGATTTTAAATAGTTCTTAAGCCATACCATTGCTTCGATATCAAGGTAGTTAGTAGGTTCGTCAAGAAGTAAAATATCTGGGTTTTCAATTAGTATTCTTGCAAGAGCAATTCTCATTTGCCAACCACCAGAGAAGGTGGAAGAAGGGCTAGTCATATCACTCATCTTAAAGCCAAGACCTTGTAGAATTTGCTCGATACGACTCTTTCTATGGTAGTATCCAACATCATCTAAAAGCTCAGAGATTTCATTCATCCTGCTTAATAAATGAGAATATTTATCTTTTTGTGTTATGTTTTCTAAGCTTTTTCCTATTTCCTCATATTCATCAACTAAGCTTTTAAATCTATCATAGCCTTCCTCAGCAACTTCATAAACACTTTTTTCAGGTAGTACTATATCTGATTGTGGAAGGTAACTTACAGTAATACCTTTTGTCTTTGAAATCTTAATATCATCGGCTGGAAGGATTCCTGTTATTACCTTTAATAGAGTAGACTTACCACAGCCATTTGCACCTGCAAGGGCTGCTCTGGTTTTTTGATCAATTGTGAAGCTAACATCGCTTAGTATCTTCCTGTCTGCAAAGTTTAGACAGGCATTTTGAATTTGCATAGTAAACATGTGTTATAGGATACAAAAGATGAGCAAAAGCTACAAGGAGAACAAATGTCGAATATAAATTGCATAATATTGCAGTTTTTTGCATAAACATATAAAATAACCAATACCCATTATAGGAGATTATTTATTAATGATTTGTCTTACCCTGTCTGATAGTACTCTAAATGAGTGCGTGAAAACGACTGAAAAGAATTCTAAGTGGATTGATGCAGTAGAGCTAAGGCTTGATTTTCTTACTAAAGAGGATAGAGATAAGGCATATTTATTCCCTAATATGGTAAATGTTCCTGTTATTTGTACCCACAGAAGAACACAAGATGGTGGCAAATTTACTGGAAGTGAAAAGCAACGTAAGGCAGAGATTATCAAAGCATTAGATGGTAATTTTTCTTATGTTGATATAGAAGATGATATTAAAAAGTGTGAAATTGATGAAAAAGCTAAGGAGAGAGGAATAAAGATTATTCGCTCCTTTCATGATTTTTCAGGTATTCCTAACGATATTTATTCACGTGTTATTACACTTAAAAAGAGGGGTGATATAGCAAAAATTGCAGTAACACCTCAAGGTATATTAGATACTATCACCCTATTTAATGCCGAAAAAGAATTAAAGGATATTCCAAAGATTATTATCGGTATGGGCCCATATGGTGTTGCAACAAGAATTCTTTATAGAAGAATGGGGTCTATATTAACTTTTGCTTCTGATAACCAAGCGGCTCCTGGACAATTGAAGGCTAAGGATCTAAAAGAACTATATCATGCCGATGAAGTAAATGATAAAACTGCAATATATGGTATTATTGGAAACCCAGTAAATCATTCTGCATCGCCATTAATTCATAATCCAGGCTTTAGAGCAATTCACTACAATGCAATATACGTTCCATTTTTAGTTGATAACGCAAGAGCTTTCTTTGCCCTTGCAGAGAACTTACAAATGAGGGGTTTTTCTGTAACAGTTCCACATAAAGTTGAAGTACTTTCATATCTTGGTAATATTACAAGAGAAGTTAAGCAAATTGGGGCATGTAATACAGTAGTTAGAACTCCAGGACTTTGGAAGGGGATGAATACCGATTACTATGGCTTTTTAATTCCAATTTTACCTGATATTGAGAAAGGAAGAATTAAGAATGCGCTTGTAATTGGTGCGGGTGGTGCCAGCTATGCTATTGTATGGGCATTAAGAAACTGGGGCGTAAAGGTTACTATTTTAAATAGAACCCTTTCTCATGCTGAGAAAATTGCAAAAATAAATATTTGTGCATTCGATAAACTTGAGAATGCTAAGGCCTATGAAGGACAGGTAGACTTAATAGTTCAAACTACATCAGTAGGTCTTTCTACCTTTGAAAGTCCAATAGAAGGTTTTAAATTTACAGGTAAAGAAATTGCTTACGATATTGTCTATAAGCCTCATATGACAAAGTTCTTAACAGATGCAAAGGCAGCGGGCTGTAAACTTCACTTTGGAGATGAAATGCTCCTTGAGCAGGGAAAGCTACAGTTTGAAGCATTTACCGGCTACCACTACCCAAAGAATGTTAAGCCTGAGATTTAATAAATCTCACTTACTTTAAATATTTTATCAACCATAACCTGTCTTTTTGTTCCATCTTTTAAAAGACAGGTAAGGAATGTTTGGTTCATCTCTAAAGGAAGAGCTATAAAGCTTTCATCTTTAAGCTTTAAATTAAGAAACCTAATACCACACATAGCATTTAGGTATGTTATCTTTTTTTGATAATCAAGAGCCCATATCGATTCAAGCATTAAGTTTAAGCTTTTTAATCTAGCTTGAGACTTAGTTAAGATCCTTTCATTATCAATTAAGGTTGATAATTCATTTGAGGAAATAGCTTTTAGTTCATCTTTATAATTTTCATTATAAGGAATATCCCTTAAACCAAATGTTAAGATATCTTCTTCTTGAAGTCTTTCAAGTTGTAACTCTTTATCAGCTTCTCCTTCTGATTCAAAAGTAACATTCTTTTGGCTAAGCATATCAAAGCCACTTCTTTTTAATACTTCAATTACCTTTCTATTTCTCTTTAAAATAAACGAGTATGTTCCAACTTTTTTAATAATTAAGGGCTTTAAATCATCAATTGCTTCAATCATGGCTGCCTGTTGTCTTGAAGTTTCAAGATATAGACAATCGGTGAGCTGAGTTAATTCATATTCTTCTTTCCAGCCAATTAAGCGAGAGAAGAGTACCGAATTGTTAATACCTAAGTTCTTTAAGTGATTAATAATTGTTTGATCAGAGTAGCCACTATCAAAAGCAGAGCAAATTGACTCTTTTGTTATTTTATACACACATATTCTATCAACAGTAATTGGTTTCGCAATCTTCCAAATTAAATCATCCTCAATTGAACTTTGAAAATATACTAATAATTCTCCTGTAATTGTATATTCAGCTTTCTCACCCAATGGTAGAAGAGAAAAAGATAAATCAGAGGTTTTTAGTTGGGAGACTTGGAACTCCTTTATTGACATATTTGGAGAGAGTAGGTGGTATGCTAATTCAATTTGTGAAAGTTTTAAAAGCTTTTCTGCCTTTTCTCTATTAAGCTTTTGGTCAACTATTAGCTCATCTTTTTCAACCATTTCTTTAAAATGGGTAATTAAAATAGAAAGTTTTTCTTCATTAATTGATGTAAAGATTTCGCTTAATCTAGCAAGGACACCTTTACCACTTACAGTTGGCTTAACATCTTTTGAGGCAAGAAGGGCAAACATTGCTCTTATAAAGCTTTTAATATTTATCCTATCTTCGCTTTCTTCATATAAGCCCTTAGCACAGTTAAGCTTTCTTTCTATTTCAGGAATAACTCCTTTATCATCTCCAACTAAGTAAAAGTCATAAAGCTTTTCATTATTCCTTGGGATAGAAACATCTTGTTTCAAGCTTTTTGAGAGTAGTAAATCATATTCAGCATCATTTAAAGCACTAATTAAATCTTTAATATTTTCTTCATCGTGGTAGAACGCTGAAATTAGTTTTTTTACTCTTTCAAGAGGTAAAGAACTATCTTTAGCTTTATAAAGTACTTCATAGCGATAGCGAAGTTGTCTTTCATTTAATTGCTCTAACCAAGTATCAGAGTTCTGGACTTTCGATTTCATAACTATATCCTTGTTCAGCTAAGAACTTTTGTCTGTTTTGAGCAAAGTCCTCTTCTGATGTAAACTTTGTAACAATGGTATAAAAGTGGCTATCTCTATCTTTTGGTCTTAAAATTCTTCCAAGTCTTTGAGCTTCCTCCTGCCTTGAGCCAAATGAACCCGATAGCTGGATTGCAACTGAAGCATCTGGCAAATCGATAGCGTAGTTAGCAACCTTACTAACGATTAATACTTTCTCTTTACCACTTCTAAATGCATCATATAGCTCATCACGTTTTTTATTTCCTGTAGATCCTGTAATCATTGGAAAGCCAAAACGCTTTTTTACTTCTGCTAGTTGGTCAAGATATTGGGCAATAATTAAAACTCTATCATCTTTATGTTTTTCAAGTAGTAGCTTTAAGTACTCAAACTTCATAGGGTTTTCAGCTGCAACACGATAGCGGCCAGCAGCACCCTTAGCCTTAACGTATTCAATAGCTGCATCCTCTGAAAGTGGAACTCTTATTTCATGACAATATGCTGTTGCAATAAAACCTTGACGCTCTAAAACTGACCAAGGAGTATCATAACGCTTAGGGCCAACTAATGAAAAAACTTCAGCTTCTCTATGATCCTCTCTAACTAAGGTAGCAGTTAGACCAAGACGATACATAGATTGAATTTCCGCAGTTACCTTAAAGCAGGTAGCAGGAAGCATGTGAACCTCATCGTAGATAACTAAGCCCCATGGATGATCTGTCATTAAAGAAAAGTGTTTATACTCATCATTTTCACCAGAGCGATAGATTAAAATCTGGTAAGTTGCAATAGTAATAGGCTTTACTTCTTTTACTTCTCCAGAGTATTCACCGATCATATCTTCGCTAATTGTAGTTTTATCAAGGATTTCTCTTTTCCACTGGTGGACAGAGGTAACATTCGGACAAAGTATTAAAGTGTGAGTTTTAAGTGCACAAAGGGTATGAATACCTACAACGGTCTTTCCTGATCCACAAGGAAGAATAATGTTTCCATATCCCTTTTGCATTTCAGTAGTTCCTAAAAATGCCTTTACTGCTTCATCTTGGTACTTTCTAACTTGAAAGCTCTTTCCTGAAAGAGCTGTTGTTCTCTCTTCAATTTCTAGTTTTTCACCTTTTTTTAGCGGAATTAAATCATCAATTGGAAAACCAAGCTTAATTAACTGAATTTTAATTTCACCCCTTTTATGCCATGGAACTAAAAAGGAATTTTCACTATATTGCTGCAAAATTGCCATGACAGGTTTAGATGAAGTAATTTGCGCTTTGAAAAGGTTGCCATTAACAGTTAATAGATAGTACTTTTCATCAAATGGAGTAAGTTTTATAGCACCATATCTATCAAGATTATCTTTAATAAAGAATAGTAGACTTTGAGGAATATCAAATCGAGAGTATTCTTGTAAGGTATTTACAATTTGCTCATATGTGTATCCCATTGCAGCTGCATTCCAAATACTAATTGATGAAACTTGGTAGGTGTGCATATGCTCAGGACTTTTAACAAGTTCGGCAAATGCAGAGAGTTTTCCCCTGACTTCCTCAGCAATAGGGGAGTGGACATCAAGAAGCATTGTTTTATCTGATTGTACAAATAAAGGCTTATCTTGCATCATAAGCTCTCCATACTAGGTATCTATCTGCTAGTACTAATGCTGTCATAGCTTCAACAACTACTACAGCGCGAGGAACAATACATGGGTCATGGCGACCTTTTATTGCAATTGTTACATCTTCATGGTTTTTATTAATTGTTTCCTGCTCTTTATAAATACTTGGAGTTGGCTTAAATGCAGCGCGGAAAACAATTTCATTTCCATTTGAAATTCCACCTAAAATTCCACCTGCATTATTACTTAGAAATGTAATTTCACCATTAACCATCTTCATTTGATCATTGTTTTGGCTTCCATAGAGTTTTGCACTTTCAAAACCTTTACCAATTTCAAAACCCTTACATGCTCCAATTGATAAAATAGCATGGGCAAGGAGTGCATCAAGTTTATCAAAACAAGGATCTCCAAGACCTGCTATCATGCCATTAACATGGCATTCAATAACACCACCAATGCTATCTAAATCATCCTTTGCTTTCTTGATTAACTCTACCATCTTTGTTGAGATATCTTCATCAGGGCATGAGAGTTCATTATTAAAGTCATGATTAAAGTCTATGTTTTCTGCTTTAATATCTCCAATTTGGATAGTACCAGCTTTAATCTTTATTCCAACTTGGTTTAATAGTAGCTTTGCAACAGCACCTGCTGCAACTCTCATACTAGTTTCTCTTCCTGATGATCTACCACCACCACGATAGTCACGAACATTAAACTTTGCTTCATAGGTGTAGTCAGCATGACCTGGGCGATAAACATCTTTTATTTGAGAGTAATCATGGCTCTTTTGAGAGGTGTTTTTGATAATAAGAGTAATAGGACACCCTGTAGTTACTCCTTCAAATACTCCAGAAATAACCTCTATTTCATCACCTTCATTTCTAGCTGTACCAAGAGTATTTCCCCCTGGTCTTCTTCTATTCATCTCACTTTGTATAAAATCTAGGTCGAAATTAATACCAGCAGGCATACCATCAATTGTAACACCCAATGCTTTTCCATGTGATTCACCAAATGTTGTTACTTTAAAAAGCTCTCCAAATGAATTACCTGCCATATTTTTCCTCCAGCTTACTTAAAATGAAGTTTAATGTTTGGTCTTTATCTGAATAAGGTCCGAGCTCAATTTCTAAATCGAGATAAGAACGATAGATTTTATCACGTCTTAAGAATAATTCATGAAATGTTGCTCTTGGATTATCGGTATCTAAAAAAGGAGGAAGACCTTTTTGTTTAATCTTTTCAAATAAAAGTTCTTCAGGCCTTGAAAGGTAAATAAGCTTTCCATGTTCCTTCATTAATTCCATAACAGGTGTATTATCGCAAATACCCCCTCCTAGAGAGAGAACAAAGTCATCGTGAGAATTAATAAACTCACTAACTGCCTTTCTTTCTTGAAGCAAGAATGCTTCTTTTCCAAACCTCTTATAGTATTCACGTACACTAAGTGGACTGATTAAATTTAAGATAAGATCATCGCTATCTGCCCAAGTTTTATTTCTTTCTTGAGCCACACGCTTTGCAAATGTTGTTTTACCGGAATGCTTCATTCCTGTGAAGAAAAGATTCATAAGTTCTCCCTTAATTGAGGGAGAATTATACTAATTATCTGTAATTTTTTGAACTAGGATTATCAAATAGTTTATCAGTAAAGTTTGAATTTGAGTAAATTTTAGGCTCATAAGCCCCATTTTCTAATATCTCTTTCTTACGTTTAGTAAATTTAATAAACTCTCTCCTTTCAATCTTTTCTAGAAATTGTGCTTCCCTATAGTTTTTTACTTGGTCATTACTAACTCTATTTTTCATTACACCCTTTTTTAAAGCATAGTGAAAGGTAATAACCATTAAATACCAGAATGCTGCAAGCAATACTGGAAACAGTGCTACAGCTTTTGGATATGAAAAGAATGTGAACTCAGGGTATAGGAGAATAAAAAAGTTATTAACTGTTAATAATACAGAAAGCCCAAATGGTACGATCCAGAAAAAGCCCTGTCTTGAGAATATAAATCTTAAACAAGATAGAGTAGATAAGAATGTCAGTAATAGTGCGGCAAGTGGGATTAAATATTCACTCATAACAAAAATATAACATTATTCGCCTACTTTGATAAATGTTTCTTTTAAATTAATAGTGTTGGTATTATGATTTATTTATGGAAAAGCTATATAACGATATTGATCAAGAATTGTTAATTAAAAGAAAAAATGAGCGAAAAGAGGATTTCCGTGGCTCTTACTACCGTGATACTACAGCAATAATCCATTCATCTCCATTTCGCAGATTAAAACATAAAACACAAGTATTTTTTGCTCCTTCTAATGATCATATATGTACACGAATGGAACATGTATTACATGTTTCTTCAATTGCTTCGACAATATGTAGACCTCTTGGGCTCGATACAGAGCTTGCATGGGCAATTGGTATGGGCCATGACTTAGGCCATACCCCATTTGGCCATGTTGGCGAAATAATTATGGATAAGATTTGTAAGCAAAAAGGGCTTGGAAACTTTGAACATGAAGTAAACTCTCTTCGTGTTGTTGATAGATTATCTGAAAAGGGTAAGGGACTAAATTTAACCTATGCAGTTAGAGATGGTATTGTAAGTCACTGTGGTGAACATTTTGTCCAAAGAATAAAGCCTTCGTTCGAGATTAAAGATTTAGATGGTATTAAAACAAGAATTGGTCTAATCCCAACTACCTTTGAAGCAACTGTTGTTAGATTTTCAGATTCAATTGCTTACCTTGGTCGTGATTTTGAAGATGCTTCAAGACTTGGCATTCTAACTAAACCTCTTCCTGATTGTGTTAAAAGAGATTTAGGTTCAACCAATGGTGAAATAATTAACACCCTTGTTACTGATATAATTGAAAACTCCTCACAAAGTGAAGGTATAGGTTTTTCTGATAAGGTTTATAAAGCTGTAGAGGTAATGAAAGATTATAATTACAACTATATCTATAAGTCCGATATCTTAAAGGGGTATAATACTTACTTTAATAGACTACTTAACCTTATTTATTCCTACCTTGAAGGCTTATTTGACGACTCATCTGACCCAAAGGAAGCTTGTGAAGCAGAAAAAAATATGCTTGCTGCAGGTTTTTATGCTCACTATGCCGAGATGAAGGATGTTTATAAAAAGATGGGAGAGGGTAAGAATCGTCTTATCTTTGACTATGTTGCTGGAATGAGTGATAACTTTGCCCTAGATTGTGCAAACGAAATCCTTAAGCCTGAGCACTTAAATGATAAAATCGAGCTCAGCTTAAGGGGTAAGTGGTTTGATGCTTAATTTTTCTTTACCTGTGATGCAATGTGTTCAATTTCTTCAATAAATTGACCAAGATCATCAAATGCGCGATATACAGATGCAAATCGTACATATGCAACTGGAGATATGGTGTAGAGCTGCTTTAAGGTTTCTTCACCTATCTCTGTACTATGAACGAACTTTTTCTCTCTAGCAATTTCACGTACATTATCTTCAATTTTCTCAAGTATTTTTTCTATTTGATCATGATTAATCTTGAGCTTATCTGTGCATGTTAAGACACCTCTTTCAACCTTTTTGATATCAAAAGGCTGTTGAGAGCCATCTTTTTTAATAACTATGATAGGTTTTTCCTCTATCCTCTCATAGCTAGTGAACCGATAACCACAATTTAAACACTCCCTTCTGCGTCTAATTGTAGTTGAATCTTTATTTAGTCTTGATTCAAGAACTTTATCTTGTTCATGATTACATCTTGGACACTTCATAGTAAGAATTCTACTATATTTTATGAGAACTTTAAAAGAAAAAGAGAAAAAATATACCTGTAAAGTGTTGAATTAGTAACATTATGTATATAAAATAACATCTATGGTCAATTCAATAGCTGCATGTGTAAAAATAATAATTAATAAAACACCCTTTATAAATGAGATGCTTATTCAAGATGTAATAAGTTATTCAAATTTATCTAAAAGCATTCATAACAAAGTAGAGACGATGTATGGACATCCTGTTAATGAAAGTGCCATCGTCATGGCTGTTAGAAGGTATGCTGATGATTTGAGAAAGTCAGAGAAGAAGCAAAAGAAAGATAAAATTGATTACGAAATTAGTATGAAGACAAATATCTATGACGTTAACTTTGTACGTAACTATCAATTTGTTAATAAACTTGCTCAGCTCTATGATAAAGTAAAGCCAGGTAAAGGTGATTTCTTAAATCTTTCTGTCGGCTCTCATGAAATTTCATTAGCAGTTAGTGAAAAGTTTAGGGGAGAGGTTGATGAGTTAATTAAGAATGAAGAGATATTGCATACAAATGAAAACATGGTTGCCATAACAATATCATTTTCTGGTGACTTTTTAAAAACCCCAGGTATTCTATATATGGCTACTCGAAAGCTTGCTTGGGAAAATATTAACCTTACTGAAATCGTTTCAACAATGAATGAGCTTACATTCGTTGTTGAAAAGGAATATAGCATCAAAGCACTTGATGTATTACAATCATTCTTTGATGAAGGAATTTAACGCAGTTGTTGCACCGAGAAATGGTGGAAAAACATCCTTTCTAAGAAAACTTGATGGTGCAAAAGGTATTTTAACTTTAAGCTCCGATAAAAGTAAAAATCAACTCTATTTACATGATATAGCCAC
>NZ_JAXEGN010000121.1:0-2144 GCF_034103065.1 Bullifex sp.
ATTTATCAGTTTGCTACTATGAAACAAGATTCTTCAGTATTAGTAAAAATACTGTAAATAATGATGTAGATAAATTCTTTATTTCCACTGAGCAAGGTGCAGAAGCAGCTGCACTTATTGGACAAAATGAAAGTTCTATAGCACTCGCTCCTATTTTATTACCAGAAGCTAATGATTTATTAATAAATGATGTAGATAATAATCATAAAATAAGAATCCTTTATGATATGAAAGAAGATAAAGTTAATATCTATAAGTTAATAAAAAAGGATATTAATGCTGAACTTATAATATTTAATGTAAATCAAGAAAAAATTAAGAAACTAAAATCTGAAGCTTCAAAATGTAAACATTTGGAATTAACATTTTTTAGTAATCAATTAGAAAACAAGTATAGTCTATTTTCTGAAGCCGATATTATTATCGGTCCATCTGATAGGAAAGCAATGTTATCATCTCTATATTTAAAGAAATCATATTTTATTACAGAAAAGAAAAAGAAGAATAGCGATATTACTGATTTTATTATTGAAAATAATCTTGGACTTATTTTACCAAGCAATATTGATAAACAGTATGAAGAAATTAATAAGTTTTTAAAAAGGTATAATAAATCTTCTTTTGATGTTCTAAATTTTGATGCACAATCATTTATCTCTCAGCTAACAGATATTTGTTAATTGTATTGACTGCTAATAATTCACATTAGAAAAAAGGTTTCAAAAATAGCAAATTCAAACAAAACTTTTAGCCTATTCTAATATTATTTAATGACGTTCTTTATACCTTCTTCAAAACTAATACTAGGTTTCCATCCAGTATCTTTTTCTAATTCTACTGTATCTGCACATAAATACATCACCTGTTTATCATCATAAGGGATAGCTCCTAACTGTATTTCACATTTAGGATTAACAATTCGCTGGATGTCTTTAATGTATTCTGCTAAAGGCTTAACTTTACCACTTCCAACGACATAAGTTTTTCCATCTACACCTCTTTCACCTAACAAAAAGAAAGCTCTTGCTGCATCACCACTATACAAATAGTCCCACATCTGTTCACCCTTAGTAAACTGAGGAATCTCTCCATTTATCATCTTATTAATAGTAGACATTACCATACTCTGTTGGCCGTCATTTGGACCATAAATACTTAATATTCGAGTCCATACATGCTCAATACCTAATTGATGTGAATAATCCCTTGTCATTTGACCGGCACAAAGCTTTGCATATCCATATCCATTTTCAGGAAATGTAGGTGTCTTTGCTTTAAGTTTACCCTCTACCCTTCCATATTCAGCTTGTGAACCAGCACCAATAAATTTGCGACATTTAAAACGTTTAGCAACACCAACTGCATCAAGAGAATACTGAACATTTTGGTTCTGTAAATACATATCATTTCGTGCTACGCCACTTGTGCCCATCCACGCAAAATGATAAAACACATCGTATTCTTTGCCAGTATTATTCTTCAACGAAGAGAGATCTTTTAAATCACAATATAATTTTGATACTAGTGGTGAATCAGGTATATTAATGTTTCTATTTGAGTTTCCTCGACAAATCACCAAAACTTCAACTTTATTCTTGATTAATTCATTTACCAACGCTGTTCCAATAGCACCTGTAGCACCTGTAATTATAGCTCTTTTCATTATGCCATCCTTTTATAAAACAACTATATTATTCTTCCACCATTGGTACCAGCATGATCTTTCTCAATTCCTCTTTAGGTAGGAATGGAGCTAAATCTTCAAGAGGAGGGCTTACTAAAGTTCCATCTTCCAATCTCTTTGTTGCACTCTTTGGTTCCCATACTTGTTTTGTATCTGTAAAAATCTCTGTAAATACAGGTCCATCTGTATGTAAAGCCTCATCTACAACTTTCTTCATTTCAGCATTAGACGAAGCACTTAAATATTTATAGCCAAATGCTTTCGCAATCTTTTTAAATTCAGGGAAAGAAAGATCACCCGATTCCTCACCAATTCCCACAAAGTTCTTATTAAAAAGATTTGTCTGTGTAATACGGATAGAATGATAACCGCTATTATTAATTAAAAACAACTTGATTGGAAGCTTGTTTGTTAATACTGTCTGAAGCTCCTGCAGATTCATCATAATTGAACCGTCGCC
>NZ_JAXEGN010000122.1:0-7900 GCF_034103065.1 Bullifex sp.
TTGTCTGTGAGTTATAAAATCTGCGCTTTTATGCGAAAAATATTGGAGTAAATTCATGAGTTACAAAGGAAAAAGAACCTATCAGCCAAGTAAAGTAAAGAGAAATAGAACTTTTGGTTTCCGTGCACGCATGGCTACTAAAGGTGGTCGTTTAGTTCTTGCTCGTCGTAGAGCTAAGGGCAGACATAACTTAACAGTTTCTGATGAGAAGAAGCCTTTCTAAGATAGAGATAATTCGTAAGAAGCAGGATATAGATCGCATTTTCAAGCAAGGAAAAAATCTTTCTTGTAAGGGAATGCGATTAGCCTTTTTAGAGAACGACTATAATTTCGATCGCTTCATAATCATTCCTGCAAAGCATTATGGCAATGCAGTGGAAAGAAATAAATTAAGGCGAAGGTGTAAAGAATTATTTAGACTGTATCCAAAAAGAGTAATGAAAGATGCTTCTTTAAACACTAAAAGTCATGATATCGCCTTAGTAGTATATCCAGGAAAGGTTCTCAGTTATTCTTTGCTTGAGTCTAAATTTTATGACCTTTTAGACAGAATTAATTGAGAATTGTTCCTTTTCCTCATCTTGCAGAGTTCATATTCCTATCTTTCCTATTATTCTACGGGCCATCATCAAAGGAGATATAATGGATAGGAATACTATTATTGCAATCATACTATCTGTAATTGTTATCACAGTTGGAATGACTGTTCAGACTGTATTTTTCCCAATGGAAAATACTATGGTTACAACTACAGAAACAGAAGAAACAATAGAAGTTGAAAGTGTAACAGATATTATTACTCAACCTGTTGTTTCTAAAAATCAAGTTACAGATACTTCCCCTTTTGTAGTTGAAACAGATGCTATGTCAGTTACTTTTGATCCATATGGTGCATCTGTAAGTAGCATTAAAATGAAGAAGCATTTAGATGCTTCAAAAGAGCCAGTTGAAATACTTTTAAAGGATTCAACAAAAGGTAATGCATTCTTAATGTATCAATCAAATGATACCTCAAAACCTATTACTGAAGCATTTTCTCACAGCATTGAAGAACGTGGAGACCTTATTTTAGTTAATTTCTCACAAGTATTTGAACAAAATGGCAGAGAATATGAAATTGTAAAGAAATATGCTTTAGCAAAGTCAGAAGAATACTTATTCCAAATAGCAATTACATTAAATTCACTTGATGGAAATGCATTACCATTTACTGTTTATACCTTAGGTGTAGAACCTCAAGTTGGTCCTGAATTTGAGAGTTTAAATGGTAATTATGACTACAGAAGAATGTATTATAAGCTTAGTGATAAGAATAGTAAAAAGAATGTAAGCTTCAAAAATGGTGTTGCTACTGTAAATGATAGTATTTCTTGGGCAGCTCTTGCAGGTAAGTATTTTACTATTATTGGTATTCCTACAAGTGGTGTAGATTACACTGTTAAATTCACTCAGAGTACAGCAGAAAAACAGCAAAATTCTTTCTATTTAACAAGAAATGGAGTTAATTCTTCATCTGTAACAGATGTATATAGCTTCTATTGTGGACCAAAACTAACTAAATACCTCAATATGTATGATATTGCAAATGATAATACATTTGATATCACAAACCTCCATCTTGCAAAGGTAATGGATTCATCAACATGGCTTGGATGGCTTGAAACAATACTTAAATGGGTATTAACACTTATTTATAGATTTATTCCAAACTATGGTGTTGCTATCATTATTCTCACACTTCTAATTAAGCTTATGCTCCAGCCAATTAGTAAAAAAGGTATGGAGTCTACAGCTAAGATGTCTGCTTTAAATCCAAAACTTGAAGAACTCAAAACAAAATATGCAGATGATCCAAATGCTTTAAATGCAGCAATGGCAAAATTGTATAAGGAAGAAGGTATTAACCCAATGGGTTCATGTCTTCCTATGTTTATCCAGTTCCCAGTATTTATTGCACTTTATGGCTTGTTAAATAACCATTTTGAGCTTCGTGGTGCTATGTTTATCCCTGGTTGGATTCCTGATCTATCTATTCCTGATACAGTATTTACTCTTGGATTTAATCTTCCTTTAATTGGTAATCAAATCCACCTTCTTCCAATCATTTATACTGTTTCAATGATATTCTCAATGAAGATTACTCAGACAGGTACAACAGATGCTTCTCAAGCAGGAATGATGAAATTCATGACATACGGTATGCCATTAATTTTCTTCTTCATGCTATATAATGCACCATCTGGTCTTCTTGTTTACTGGACTGTTACTAATGCTATTTCTATCATCCAGCAGGTTTATGTAAATTCAAAGAAAAAGAAACAATTTGAAGAAGAAATAAAAGCTAAGGAAGAGAGTAAAAACCTTAAATTCAAAAGTAAAAAGAGAAAGTAAAAGGAATATATAATGACAAGAGAATTTGAAGGAAAGACAGAACAAGAAGCCATTGATATGGCTATTCAGGAGTTAGGTCTTGAAAGAGATGATTTCGATGTAGAAATCATTGATTCACATAAAAAAACATTCTTTAAGAAAGGAAGTGTAAAAATTAGGGTTCATATCCCTGAACCAGTAGTTGAAGAACCTTTTATTGGTGAAGTTCTTTCAAGTGAGAGTGAAAATGAAGAAAAGATTTTAAAATTCATAGAAACTCTCATTTCAAAGATGGGATATGAATGTAAGGTTAATATTAACTTTCGAAAGGATTATAAATTAGGTTTTAATATTGAAAGCCCTAATTCTTCAATACTTATTGGTAGAAAAGGTAAAAATCTTGATGCTATTCAGCTTATTACAAATGTTTATGCTGCAAAGCTTGATGAAGATTATAAAATAATTGTTGATAGCGAAGATTATAGAATGAGGCATGAAGAATACATTGTTAGAAATGCTTTCAAGAGTGCTGAATATGTAAGAAAAACTGGTAAGAGTAAGTTATTAGAACCTATGAATCCATTTGAGAGAAGATTAATTCATACTGCTCTTAATGATTTTAATGGTGTTGAAACTAAGAGTGAAGGTGAAGGCCTTTATAAACAAGTAAGAATTATTCCTGTAAAGAATGATTAACCAATGTGCCGATCTTAATAGGTCGGCATTAATTTTTTTTAAGTTGACAACTATTTGTTTACCTACTATATTAATTAGTAATTATTATTGATAAGGATTATTATGAAAGAACTTAGAAATACAAAGCAGAGAGAAGAAGTTTTACATAGCGTTAAAGCGCTATGTAATCATCCATCTGCAGAAGAAGTTTATGCTCATGTAAGAACAAATAATCCTAATATCAGTAAAGGAACAGTATATAGAAATTTAAATTTGCTTACTGATTTAAATGAAATTAGTAAGGTAGAAATGCCTGGTAATGAACCAGATAGATTTGATGTTAGAACAGATAATCATCATCATGCTTTTTGTCGAATATGCAAAAAACTATATGATTTTGAGCTTGATGAAGATTTATCTATCAAAGGTCATATTGTGGGTAAAGAATTTCTATCAGAAAAAAGTCAATTGATTCTTACAGGTATCTGTCAAGATTGCTTAAGTAAGGAGAAGGAGTAATAAAATGGAATTAAAAGGTAGTAAGACAGAAAAAAACTTACAGGCAGCATTTGCAGGTGAAAGCCAGGCAAGAAATAAGTATACTTACTTTGCTTCTAAGGCTAAAAAAGAAGGTTATGTTCAGATTTCAAAGATTTTTGAAGAAACTGCAAACAATGAAAAAGAGCATGCTAAACTTTGGTTTAAGCTTTTACAGGAAAATGGTGAAATTCCTTCAACTGCAGAGAATTTAAGAGAAGCAGCAGCTGGTGAAAACTACGAGTGGACAGATATGTATGCTACCTTCGCTAAAGAAGCAGATGAAGAAGGTTTTACAAAGATTGCAGCAATGTTTAGAGGTGTTGCAAAAATTGAAGCTGAACATGAGAAGAGATATCTTGAACTTCTTAGCAATGTAGAAAATGGTCTTGTTTTCTCTAAGGATAATGATATGGTTTGGCAGTGTTCTAACTGTGGTCACATTGTAATCGGTAAGAAGGCTCCAGAGGTATGTCCAGTTTGTTCACATCCTCAGGCTTATTTCGAAATTGCAGCTAAGAATTGGTAATTTAAATTAATCAATTTATGGAGAGTATTTGTATTATTTCAAGTACTCTCTTTTTTTTATTGTCATTATTATAAATAAAGCTATATTTATCACTATAGGAGAAATATTATGGCAGAGTATTATTCAAATGATCCTGATAATAAAAGAAAAGGTGATGAAGGAACATTACCACTAATTATGGGTATTCTTGCTATTGTATTTACAATAACTTTTTCTCGCCTTATAGGTTTTATTCTAGGTATTATTGCAATTATTAAAGGAAACCAACATAGATTATATGATAATGATGCTAAGATTGGTTTTATTTGTGGTATTATAGCAGTTTGCTTATCATCAATTGCTTTATTAGCAATATTTTCATTCTTCTTTGCTATTTTGGTAATTTAAGAGGTAAATTATGAAAAAGAGATATCCTTTAATTTGCTCAATAATAGGTATTGTAACAGCAATAACTATCTTTCTTTCACCAATATCACTGCTACTATCAATAATTGGGTTAGTAAAAAGTAGTGAAGATAGAAAAACATATTTAGATTCTTTTATTATTAGCTTAATAGGAAGTGTAGTATCAATTATTTCACTTACTATTTTATTTTGCTTGTTTAGACTATTAATTGTATTTTGATTATTAAAGAGCCCGAAGTGTTAAACCTCGGGCAAACCTGAAAATGTACTTAATTAAAGATAAGTTTTTTCTATATATTTTCTAAGTTCTTCACTCTTTTCTTTTGTAAATTGAGCACCAATTTGGCTTATTATTTCACCTGCAAGGAAAGATGCTATCTTACCAGATGTTTCACTAGAACATCCCTTTTCAATACCGTATAAAAAACCAGCAGCATACGTATCTCCTGCTCCTGTTGTATCAACTGGTGTTGAAGCACCTTGTACATCGATTTTAGTTATTACTCTATTATCTGAAACAAAAGAACCTTTTTTTCCATTTTTTACAATTGCAATATTTGTTAGTTTTCCCATGCTCTTACAGCATTCATAAGCATCATAGTTATCAAATAAATATCTTGCTTCTTCACTATTTGCAAAAACAATATCACAATAATTTGTAATTAAATCTAAGAAATCTGCACGATATCTTCCTACAGCAAATGGATCAGCAATATCGAAAGCAACCTTTATATTATTTTCCTTACAATATGCAAGTACTTTTCTAATAGCTCTCTTTTGAGGTTCTGTATCCCACATATAACCTGTAAAATAGAATATTTCGGCATCCTTTAAGCTATCAAAGTTAACATTTGGAGCATCAAAACATTTATTAGCTCCCAAGAAAGTATTCATTGTTCTTTCTTTATCATCTGTTAACATAATGATTGATGTACCAGTTGGTTCATCATAGGAAATTAAATCATCTTTAACTCCTATTTCTTTTAATTTTGATCTATAAACATCAGCTAACTCATCTTTTCCAACACCACCTGCTAATGTAGTAGGGATACCTAAAGAACAAAGTGTAACCATAGTGTTAGGACAAGAACCACCAGGAGAATATACAAGCTTTTTTGTTTTTAAGTAATCAAGGAGTTCTTTGTGTCTTTGTTTATCAATTAAATGCATTGTACCTTTATATAGTGATAACGCATTAAGATCATCATTAGTGATATTTGAAAGAATATCTATTAAAGGATTTCCAATTCCATATATTTTGCTCATGAGAAAAGTATAAAACAGTATTAATGTATTAACAATGCAAAAGGTTAAGATACATGCTAAACTTTGTATATGAGTCAGTATGTTATTAATGGAGGAAAAACTTTAAAAGGAGAAGTTCTTATTAGTGGAAATAAGAACGCAGCACTACCATGTATTGCTGCAACGCTATTAAGTGATGAGAAAATTACACTGAGAAATATTCCAGATATTTTGGATGTTTCTGTAATGCTTAAGCTTTCTCAAGAACTTGGCTCAGAAATAAAAAGAGTAGATAAAAACACAGTAGAAATAAAGTCTCATGTTCATTTTGATGGACTTGATCCAGCTTTAGTTGATAGTGTAAGAGGATCAATACTTTTTTCCGGTCCACTACTTGCAAGAGGAGAGAAGGTAATAATACCTCCTCCTGGTGGAGATGTTATTGGCTTAAGACGCCTTGATACCCACTTTCTAGGTCTCTCAGCATTAGGTGTTGATTGTAATATAGATGATAGAGGTTATTTAATATTAACGCCTCCTAAGAGGCTTGTAGGGGCTGATATATTTTTAGATGAAGCATCTGTAACAGCAACAGAAAATGTAATTATGGCAGCTACATTAGCTTTGGGTGAAAGCACTATCTATAATGCAGCTTGTGAACCTCATATTCAAAATTTATGTAATTTATTGAATATGATGGGAAGTGAAATAGAAGGTATTGGATCAAACTTCCTTAGAATAAAAGGTAAAGAAAAATTACATGGTGCAGATCACATTATCTCTAGTGATTACATGGAAACAGGATCATTTATTGGACTTGCAGCTGCAACAGGAAGTGAACTCTTATTAAAAAGAGTTGATACACCATTTTTAAGGCCTCTAGAATTAGGGTTTAATAAACTAGGTATCAAGTTTGAAATATATAAAGATAGTGTTTATATACCAAGTAAGCAAAGTAAAGTTATTTCAAAGACCTATTCTGGTGTTACAAATAAACTAGACGATGCACCTTGGCCAGGATTTCCTGCAGACCTTTTATCGATAATGACAGTAACAGCAACACAAATGAATGGAACTCTATTAATTCATGAGAAAATGTTTGAATCAAGATTATATTTTGTAGATTATCTAATTAGGATGGGGGCAGATATTATTCTTTGTGATCCTCATAGAGCTGTTGTAAATGGAAAGAGTAGATTACGTCCTTGTGATTTAATAAGTCCTGATGTAAGAGCTGGTATGGCTATGGTAATTGCTGCATTAGCAACAGAAGGTAAGTGTGCAATTAGTAGAATTGATCAAATAGAGAGAGGTTATGAATCTCTTCTAGATAAGTTAATTAATATTGGTGCAGATATTAAAAAACAGTAAATTTTAATATTAATGTCATATATAGATAGCTTCTAATGTCATTAATTTATTAACACTACATAGGTACTAGATATAAGTTTTCCACAAGTTTTCAACAAGTTTTCCACAATGAGTTAAAAAAGGTTGTTGAAAACGTTGTTGATAACTACTTTTTGTTGTTATTAATACAATATATAAAATATTGTTAACTTCTTATTTTATAAATAATTATATAGGATTACACATAATAAAAAATATCTAAAAATTATATAATTTTTTAATTGTTGAAAACCCTAAAAAGTTTTCAACAACTACCAATTTTTACCGAGTTTTCAACAGGTTTTCAACAACTAAAAGTTTTTATGTGTAAAAGTAAGTAAATGCTAATAATTATTGAAATTAGCTGTGTTGAAAACTAAAAAAAAGGAAAAAGCAGACCTATAATAGATCTGCCTAGAAATACACATTCTATAGTGTATTAGACAATATGAAGTGACCTCCCATATAAAAATTGCAAATTCGTGAATTCTGCGAGATACTTGGGAAAATAAATTAATTAAAAAAAGCATGACGCATTAGCACATGCAATAAAGGAGATCACTAATGATAGATAGTGTAATTTATGTTGGAATAGATGTCCATAAGGATACAAACAGTGTATGCATGTATGATAGGCAAGATAATGCATTTTTTGCAGAAGCAAAGTTAGATGTAGGAACAGACATCATGGTCAAATACCTCAAAAAAGCGATGAAGGACTATGGAATAACCAGCGAGAGCCAGTTCTTG
>NZ_JAXEGN010000123.1:0-6050 GCF_034103065.1 Bullifex sp.
GATGAAGGAATTTAACGCAGTTGTTGCACCGAGAAATGGTGGAAAAACATCCTTTCTAAGAAAACTTGATGGTGCAAAAGGTATTTTAACTTTAAGCTCCGATAAAAGTAAAAATCAACTCTATTTACATGATATAGCCACTGGTGAAGAGGTTAATTTTATGAATAGAGTTGATGGAAAATATGTAATTCAAAAGAATGCTTTTGCTTGGGGAGAAGAACGCCTTCTTAAGCTTGATAGTGGAATTGTTGTAGTTGATGAGTGCGGGCTAATAGAGCTTGAAAGAAGAGAAGGGTTTTACAATTCAATTGTTAAGCTCTCTGAAAAAGAAATAAGTCTCTTCGTTAGTGTAAGAGACTCATTTTTAGATTTGTTTTTATCTGTTTTTCCTTATCATTGGAATGTAATTAGACCCTAACAGGAAGGATTTTTCTCATACATTTTATTCCTTCTTTAGTTCCTGCATAGATATCTTTCTTAAACTTCTTCTTTTGATACAAGAATTCATCTGTATAAATAAAAGGCTCTCCATCTACATATTCAATATCCATGCCTACCTTCTTTAAAACAGCATGAGCAGACACGATATCCCAAACAAAGCAAGGTTGGTTAACACATCCTTGAATCGAAGAAAAAACTACAGGGGAAAGTAGGTGGATAATGGAGGAACCAAATGTTCTAACCTTACCATTAAAGTTAGTAAAGTCCATCTTAACTTGTCCTCCAGAGCCCATTGTAACTTGCTTAACTACATCTTTATTACCTTGAATTTCAAAAGGCTTTCCATCAACAAATAAATCTTTACCTGGGTCTAAGCGTACAAACATATCCTCTCTACCTTTTCCAAAGCGAGGGAGGTATATCATTGCTCCCACAGGTACTCTTTCATTGTTGATTATTCCAAGTGCAACTGCATATGAAGGTAGACCTTGTGAATACACATCTGTTCCATCGATAGGGTCGAGAATAAATGTAAATGGCACATCCTCTTTTACTTCTATTTCAGCTTCCTCACTGATAAACCCACAATTTGGGAATAGATTTTTTACCATGTCCTCAATTTTTTTTGAAATTGCAAGATCTGTTTCAGTAAGTACAGAACCATCACTTTTATAAAAACGATGGATTTCGCTTTGCATCTTCTTTGCTAGAAGACCCGACTCATAAATACCTTTACTAAGCTCATCAAGAGCTGAATTATCAAGTTCAAACATTGTTTTTTTTTCTCTTTTTGAGTAAATTGAATCTGCTTGTGAATAAAGAGATTCAAAATCAAATAAAAGATTACATTAAATCATCATCCCTCTACAAGAGTTTTAAGAATAATCAGGGTGATAGTTATCATATTAAGGGCCTAGACGGATATGCTTTGTCTAGGCTAATTGAGCTTGTTCAGCGAAGCCAATCGAATAGAATTATAGCATTAGTTCCTACAGAGGAAATTGCTAAGGAACTATATACTGATTTATCAGATATAGAGGATATTCCTGTTGTTTATTTCCCTTCAAATGGTAAGAAACTTTATAGCACTCCAAGTGCAACAATGGGAGAATATGCACAAGCAAAGGCTTTAAGTCAAATTACTCAGCTAAAGCAAGGTATTATTGTTACTTCACTCAGAGCTTTTTCTTCTCCTGTAATTAGCAAGGAGAGCCTTTCTGATTTAAGCTTAACAATAAAAGTTCATGATAATTTTGATCCAATGGCTTTAGCCCAAAAGCTTTCTATGGCGGGATATTATCGTCAAGGAAGTTGTTATGAGGTTGGTACCTACTCAATAAGAGGAGAGGTAATGGAGATTTTCCCATATTCGGAGGAAAATCCAGTAAGACTATATGCCTCCTGGGATGAAATAGAAAAGATTGCTATCTATGATAGTGTAACTCAAAAGGCAATTAAAAGTGTTTCAAAATACACTCTTAGTTTAATGAGCAATGAAAGTAAAACTGAAAATAGCTCATTTACCTCATATCTTTTTCCAGATGACTACTTATTCTATTTAGGTTCTGCAAGAATGGATGTTGCTTATCGCTCATTAGTAAATGAAGCTAAGGCACTATTTAAAGAAGCATATAACCAAAATAGAGATGTAGTTCTTCCTGACAAGCTTTTAGTAGATGCTCCTGTTTTTGTTAGTGGTAGAAAGAAAAAGATGGTTGCTGAGGATATGGTATGTGATAACTGCTATACCTTTGATATCCAACCAGCAAAATCATACTTTGGTAATGTTACTTACTTCAAAGAAGAGCTAGAGGGATTGATCAAGAATAAATATAAGGTAATAGTAGTTGCCCCATCGGTTGTTCAGCAGCAACGCTTAGAAACTGTGTTAAGGGATTATCCTGATATCCAGCTTGTAGTTACCGATATTTCTCATGGCTTTACTATTGATTCAATTAAGCTCTCTGTTATTCTTGATGCAGAGATATTTGGTCGAAGAAAGGTTAAAAGTGAGAAAACTTTAGTCAATGTATCATCTGCTCCAATTGATTCCTTTGTGGATTTACATGAAGGTGATTATGTAGTCCATGTTAATTATGGTATTGGTCAATTTGTAAAAATTGAGAGAGCTAAAACAACTAGAAGTGAAAGAGACTACATTAAGATTAGATATCTGCATGATGAATTTCTTTATGTACCTATTGAGCAAGCAGACTTAGTTCAACGCTACATTGGTTCTGATGGTAGAGCTCCTAAGCTTGATACCATGGGTGGTAGTGGTTGGACTAAGAAAAAGCAAAGAGCCTTAAAGAATGCCCAGGAACTTGCTTCTCAGTTAATCAAGCTATATGCTGCAAGACAAAATTCCTTTGGCTTTCCTTTTTTACCTGATAATGATTGGCAGCTACAATTTGAAGCTTCCTTCCCATTTACTGAAACTCCTGATCAGTTAAAGTGTATTGAAGACATTAAAAAGGATATGGAAAGTGATAAAGTCATGGACCGTTTGGTTTGTGGCGATGTCGGTTATGGTAAAACTGAAATTGCATTTAGAGCAACTTTTAAGGCAGTTATGAGTGGTAAACAAGTTGCTTTCTTAGCTCCAACTACAATTCTTGCTGAGCAGCACTATAGAAAGTTTAAAGAAAGAGCTGCTGCCTTTCCTATTAATGTTGAGATGCTTTCTAGAATTGTTAGCACAAAGGACCAGAAAAGAATTTTAGCAGCCTTAAAGGACGGTAAGGTTGATGTCCTTTTTGGAACTCATAAGATTCTGCAAAAGAGTGTGGTATATAAGAACCTTGGCTTATTAGTTGTCGATGAGGAACAGCGATTTGGTGTTAAGGATAAAGAGAAAATTAAGTCTATGAAGGTTAATGTCGATTGCTTAACGCTCTCCGCAACACCTATTCCTAGAACACTTTATATGTCTCTCTTAAAAGTTCGTGATATGTCCCTTTTAACTACAGCACCTAGAGAGAGGTTACCTGTTTCTACAATTATCACTGATTACAACATTACAAGAGCTGTTAACGCAATTAGAAAGGAGTTAGAAAGGGGTGGACAAGTATTCTATTTACACAATAGGGTACAGGATTTAAGTGAAGTTGCTTACCAATTGAGAATGCTAATTCCTGAAGCAATTATTGAGTATGCTCATGGACAAATGGATCCCAATGAACTAGAGGATATCATGCATCGCTTTGTTTATGAGGGGGTACAGGTTCTTGTTTCAACAACAATTATTGAAAATGGTATTGATATTCCAAATGTAAATACCATTATTATCGATAACGCAGAGCGTTTTGGACTTTCACAGCTTTACCAGCTTCGTGGTAGAGTAGGTCGAAGTGACCGTCAGGGATATTGTTACCTGTTCTATCCTTCAGAGGATATGCTAAATGATGATGCTGTTAAGCGACTTAAGGTTTTAAGCGAACATACATCCTTAGGAAGTGGCTTTAAGGTTGCGATGAAGGATATGGAAATTCGTGGAGCTGGTAATATTTTAGGTCAAGAACAAAGTGGTGAGCTTGAAGCTGTTGGTCTTGATATGTATATGAAAATACTCGATGAAGAGATTAATAGGCAAACTAAGGGAGAACAGAGTAAAGAGGATAGAGAGGTTTATCTTGAACTCGATTACTCAGGCTTTATTCCAGATACTTATATTAAGGACCCTGCTATTAAGTTCGAAGTCTATAGAAAGATTTCTTCTGTAAAAGATGATTACCAACTTGATAACCTTAGAAGTGAACTTGAGGATAGATTTGGACCTTATCCATTAGAGGTTGATAACCTTTTATGTATTGCACAGCTCAAAATACTATGTAGGCGTCTTGAGATTTATCATCTTTCTGAGAGTAGAGGTTTTGTTCAAGTTGAGTTTTCTCATCTTGCTGCTATTAAACCTGAGAAAATTATTAATCTTCTCAAGCTTAGTAATGGTAGGGTTAAGATGGATTCTTCTCGAATGAACTATATGAAGATGCAAACTGATGCTGTATCATTAAAGGATAAAGCACTATTTATCCTAGACCAATTAAAAAGACTGGAGTAAAAGATGGAAAAAGAAGAGATATATAAGCATATTAATGATATTGAAGTTAGAACATCATTAATGCGTGGTATTAAAAGCTATGCAATTAGAAACAATGTACTAGATGATAACCAGAAAAAAAGTGTTGAAGCTTATTTTCCTGAATATGCTGTAGTTTTCAAGGATGAATTTACTGACCCAAGAACTCTTTTTGTAGATCCATCAAAGCCTGTAATTATTGAAATTGGTTTTGGAATGGGTACATCTACAGAGATTATTGCTAGAGAGAGAAAGGATTATAACTATCTTTGCTTAGAAGTATATTTGCAAGGTTTTGTTCGCTTACTTAAGGCTGTAGGTGAAGAAAAAATGCCAAATATAAAGCTTATGAGATTTAATGCAGTTGATGTACTTGAACACATGATCCCTGATAACTCTATAGATGGTTTTCACATCTTCTTCCCAGATCCATGGCCAAAAAAGAAACACCACAAGAGAAGATTAATTCAAAAGGATTTTGTAAATCTACTTGCAAAGAAGCTCAAAAAGGGTGGCTATCTTTATCTTGTCACTGACTGGGAGGAATATGCTGAGTGGATGATAGAAATATTATCAGGAGAGGAATTACTTTTTAATCCATATGAGTGTTATGCTCCTCCTAGAGAGTGGAGGCCTCGAACTAAGTTTGAGCAAAAAGGCTTAGATAAAGACTATAAAATTAATGAAATTTGGTTTGTGAAAAGGTAATCAGGTGTAAAAGCCTGATTTTTTTTGCCTTATTGACAGCTATTTTTCATAGTGATATCATTTTGATATCAAAATAATGCGGAGGAGAAAAATGATTGTTTTCCGTTCAATTACAAAAGAGTATAAAGAAGGCGTAAAGGCTGTTAATAATTTAAATCTTGAGCTTGAAGAAGGAAAGATATTTGGCTTCTTAGGACCAAATGGGGCTGGTAAGTCAACTACTATTAAAATGCTAGTTGGAATCATTCCACCTACAAGTGGGCAAATTCTGTATAATGGTGTTGATATAAAACAAGATCCTGTTAGCTTTAAAAAGAACTTAGCATATGTTCCCGATGAGCCAAAGTTTTATCAAAAACTTACTGGATATGAATATTTAAATTTTATTGCTGATATTTTTAACGTAAGTGAAAGTGATAGAAAAGAGAGAATAGAAAAGTATAGTAATCTTTTTGGTCTTCAAGATGCACTTAAAGATTTAGTTAGCTCCTACTCTCATGGAATGGGACAAAAGTTAAGTTTAATGGCTGCTTTAGTTCATAAACCAAAGGTTGTAGTACTTGATGAACCAATGGTTGGTTTAGATCCAAAGGCTAGCAGAGAAGTAAAAGATATTATGAGAGCTTTAGCAGATGAAGGTGCTATAGTCTTTTTCTCAACACATGTTTTGGAAGTAGCTGCTAATGTTTGTGATAGAGTAGGTATTATCAACAAAGGAAAGCTTATTACAGAAAAGAGTGTAGAAGAGCTCTTAGAAAATAAAAAACAAACACTTGAGGATTATTTCTTATCCGTTACCCAGGAGGCTTAATGTGCTTAAGAC
>NZ_JAXEGN010000124.1:0-5338 GCF_034103065.1 Bullifex sp.
ATTGAATTTGTTTTTCAAAATCCAGAATTAATCCCTGAATTAAATGTATTAAAGAATGTACTAATTCCAACAAGTAACAGAAAGGATAAAGTTATTAATGCTGATAATCTTCTCTCTCAATTAAATCTAGATGGATATGGAAAAAGAAGTGTAAATAATTTATCTGGAGGAGAAAAGCAAAGAGTTGCTATTGCAAGAGCACTTATTAATAACCCAGATATAATATTTGCTGATGAACCAACCGGTGCTCTAAACCAAAGGACATCAAAGGAAACAATGGAAGTATTTCTTAAGTTAAAGGAAAAAGGGAATACTATATTGATGGTAACTCATGATGCTAAGGTAGCATCATTTTCTGATCGTATTATTTATCTTGTAGATGGGAAAATTACAGGTGAGTTTAATAATATCAATAGAGATGAAAATGAAGTAAGAAGGTTTTTATCTAACCATGGATGGTAAAAAAATCTCCGGTATCCCGGAGATATTTTTAAATGTGAGATAGTAACACAGGAAAGGCTACTAGGGTTCCGAATGCACTTCCAACAGAGGAAAGTAAGAAAACTAATAGTGCATGAAGTATTCTATTTTTGTACCACCCTTTTAAGGTCATTGCATCATCGTTAATGCCTTCAAAATCCTTTACCTTTGGTTTTCTAAATGTTGCTTCTGCAATTCCTCCTAACATTCCTACACCTAAAACAGGATTAAGTGCAAAGAATGGCGCCGTAATTGTACAAGCTAAAATATTTAACGGATGTGCGAGAGATACTAATGTCATTAGGAAGGTACATGAGCAGTTAACAGCAATCCAGTATAAAAAGGTTTTTAAACCTTGGTCCCATCCTGAAGAGATAAAACTAAAAACAATTAACAGTACTATTAACATTGGTACTAAGTATGAAAAAACTTTACCAATTGGTTTTCCCTTTGGAACAATTGTTAGAGAGTCTAGTGTTGGAGTTTGCTTTCCTTCACTTAGGCTTTCAATAGTTGAAATTACACCTTGGGTATGTCCTGCACCAATGACAGCAACTTTCTTTTTACCTGGGGCCTCAAAAATAGATCTTCCTAAGTATTGATCTCTTTCATCAATTAATACTTCCTTAACCATTGGAAGTTCTTTAGCCATTTCCTGCATTAAAGTTTGAAGAGTGTCCTGGCTCTTTAATTGTTCAAGCTCCTCTGCAGTAATTTCTTCATTAGAAAAGGCTGCTGAAATTAGAGTTGCTAAAAGTTTACATTTATTCCAAAGAGAGCTTTTAGCCCAAGCTCTTTTAAATGTAGTTTGTATATCTCTGTCACATAAAGAAACAGGTATTCCTGCATTCTTTGCAACTTCAGCTGCACCTAAAATCTCTTCACCAGGCTTAGTTCCTGTTTGAGCTCCCATCCTTCGCTGGAAAGATGCTAATGCAGTATTTGCAAGTAGGAAGAACCCTTTTCCTTCTTTTATTACCTTTCTGATATCCATATTTTCATATGATTTCTTCTCGGTTTTAGATTTCATTCTTCCATCATCAAGCTCAATACAGACTCTATCTGGAGACTCTGTTTCTATGATGTTCTTTACTTCTTCGACACTATTTTGGCTTACATGAGCTGTGCCTATTAAAATTATTTCCTGATCATTTAAAATCAGCTTATGTACTGTATCACTGATATTTATTAATTGCATGTTAAAAACTATATATTAATAAATAACCATCGACAAGGTATCATTCTGGAAAAAATAGTTGCATAACACACTCTAATACATTTTCCTTAACAAATCTAACATAGAGTTTTCCTTCTTGTTTTTTGCTAGTAAAAGGTAAAATAGACCTAATTAACTTTGACTTATCATCAACAGGTATTGTTTGTAAAAGACTGTATTTGCCAACTGGAATGAATAAATGCTCATCATCTCTTGGAAGTGGAGGAAAACCACTTTCAATTATTTCTTTTTCTTTTTTAGTAAGAGGTTTTCTTGTTCCTGACCAAATTAAATCGGTTTTTAAAAAGACATCTTCAAAGTAAAAATGATAGCAAAAGCAAGTTTCACAACCAATAGCCATATCATCAATAGATGAGAAATTAATTTCTTCTTCTTTGTAGGTTATTTCATGAGTTAAATTAAGTGAGAATATCATGTAGATAGGTTAGAAAAAAAAGGAATATAAGGCAACAATCATCTTGTTTTATTAGCATATAAAAACTATCTTTATCATATGAGAAAAACAATTAATGATAATGTAACTTTATTTAGATATGAGAAAAGTCATGACGACCTTTTTGAAGGTTGCTGGCCTATTAGAGATGGTGTTTCTATCAATGCATATTGCGTTTGTGGAACAGAGAAAAAAGTATTAATTGATTACACTGAGTCAGGTGCTTCCTTTGATGCAGATTTAGCTGATATGGGACTTAGACTTGAGGATATCGATGTACTTGTATTAAATCATATGGAGCCAGACCATACAGGTGCTCTTAATGTACTTTTTACAAGATGTCCAAATATTGAAGTATATGCAACAAGACTTGGTGCTACTGAAACAGAGACTCTCTATGGACATAAAAATGTTCACATCATTACAAATGGTGAAGAGTTAAATATTGGTGGAAAAACTTTAGTCTTCTATGCAACACCAAATATCCACTGGCCAGATACTATGATGACTTATCTTAAAGAAGATGGAATTCTATTCTCTTGTGATGCATTCGGTGCTTTTGGTTCTTATCAGAGTGTATTTGATGATGAGCTTACAGATAGAGAGTGGGCTCTATTAAAGCCAGAAACAGAGAGATATTATGCATCTATTGTTGCATCATTCTCACCATTTGTATTAAGAGGTATTAAAGCTCTTAGTGCACTTGATATCAAAGTAATTTGCCCAAGTCATGGTATTGTATGGAGAAAGGATCCTTTATATGTAGTAACTTGGTATCAAAAACTAGCAACATATCTTGAAGGACCAAGAGAGAAGGAAATTACTATTCTTATTTCAAGTATGTATGGTAATACTCTTTCTTATATTTCTAACCTTGTTCAGATGGCAAAGCAGGAAGGTGTTGTAGTACATACTGTTAGAATTCCTGATACAAATGATTCTTACGCACTTGAAAAGGTATGGAGAAGTGAAGCATTTGTTGTTGCTGCTCCTACTTATGAAATGGAACTCTTCCCTTCAATGGCTCATACTTTAGACCTTCTTAACAGAAAAGCTGTTAAAGGTAGAAAGGTATTGTACTTTGGTTCATCTCTTTGGTCTGGTGGTGCTGCTAAAGAGTTTAATAGCTATGCAGAAAAGATGAAGCTTGAAGTTGTTGATGCAATCGAGTTTAGAGGTAAGGGAACTCCTGCTGATAGACAGAGAATTGAAGATGGCTTTAAAAAGCTTATTGAAGCAATAAAATAATAATTACTAAGATATAAAAGTGGGTGTTGCGTTTTATTTGCAACACCCATTTTTTACTACTTTAAAGTATAGCTATGTGAACTAACTAGTTCAAATTCACTGCTATCTTTTGCACATGAATAACACTCTATTTTAAATTCTGAAGTGTTTCGTGTGTACGTACATAGATAGAATGAAGGCTTTCCTTGTCTAAAATCCTCTCCATGAAAGCCATTTACAACTATTTCAGAAAAAGAATCTGTATAAGCCTTATAAGATTCAGGTACGTGCTTATGACCTGTTAAAAGTAAATCAACACCATATTTTGAGAAATTAGATAATAAATAGTTTCTTTCCTTTTCATCTGCAAAAGAGGCATAGAAATTAGTAACTGAGCCATATAAAGGTATGTGAGTTAATACTATTTTCTTTGAATTACTATCACTAGTTAATGTAGTCATAAGGTTATTTAATTGTTGTCTACCCAAGGTTCTAAATGCAGAATCAATAACATAAAAGTGAATATCAGAGAGCTTAAAACAGTAGTATGTTGAATCTGTTCCTGCGACAATTTTTAAGAATCTTTCAACACCACCATTTCTATTATCATGGTTACCAATAACATTAATTACTGGTTTAGAGCCAAATACACTATCACTCCATTCTTTATAGCTATCAAATTGCTCTTGTTGGCTATTATCAGAGACATCTCCAAGGTTAATTACTATATCAATGTTATTGATTATAGTTTGAATTTGTTCTTCAAATTCTTTTGTTTTAAAGTAAGTGCCTGGCTTATTTTTCCCAAAGTGAGTATCAGATATTAGTAATGCTTTAAAATCTTCTTTTTCAGGAATATTTTTTCCATCAATTTGAGTTAAATCAGTACTATAGTAATTTGTTCCAGGGTTTTTATATGGATCAATATTTGCAATTGGGACGATATTATCACATGAAATACATAGGATAATAGTAATTAAAAATAATAGTAATTTTCTCATAAATTAGCTCCCCAGTTTACAAATACTGTATAAGAATATCTATTTGAGAATGCAGTTTCAGCAAAACTATCTGCAAGTCCTGTTGTAATACTACATCCAACAGAAAGATTATCTGTAATTGATGCATCAATCAGGAAGGTTAAATCATATGCAAAATTAGTTGGTAGATAGAATAATGAGCCTGTAGAAACTTTAGCTTGGAAGTAAAAACGGTTATAGAAATCAAGGTAAATATCAACTAATGCAAAAGGGGCAATGCTAACTACAGAATTATTAATATAGTTTATAATACTTGCTTTGGTGTATACTCCTGCTAAAAGATTTGTTCCCAATCTAATAGGTCCTTTATTTTCAAAAGAAAAGGAAATAGCTGTTCCTAAAGAATATGTTGATGAAATACCATAGTAATAATATGCATTTCCAAATGAAAGTATTGAGAACATATCCCTAGATTCTTTAAAGCGAAGATTTTCGTAGTGCGTTATTCTAGTATCTGTCTGCTTTCCAATTTTCCATCTAGAAAAAATAGTAAATGTCGTTTCATGCTCATTTAGTTCTGCTGCAATAAAATTTTGTCTTTTTTCTTTTGCATAGCAAAGAGCTGCTGAACCAAAAAATGAATTATCATTTAGTGTGTCTTTACCACTACTGAGAGCTACATTGGTAATAAGCTGAGATGAATAAATAGGTGCCAATGTAGCAATCAGCAAAATAATAAGCAATAATAGTTTTTTCATGTAGGAATTTTACATTTATCTATAAAATATTTAAATAAATTTAGATATGTTAAATCTCTTTCTTTTAAAGCTTCTGGATGAAATTGGATAGCAATAATATTATCCTTCTCAAGAGCTTCAATTAATCCATCATCGCTATAGCCTGAAGCAATTAATCCCTTGCCAAGCGTTTTAACACCTTGGTGGTGAAGACTATTTACTCTTAAGAAGCTTCCAAAAATAC
>NZ_JAXEGN010000125.1:0-5533 GCF_034103065.1 Bullifex sp.
TCTGATTTCTATTTAGGAGGAAGAAAACTAGGACCATTTGTAACTGCAATGAGTGCAGAAGCTTCTGATATGTCAAGTTACTTATTAATGGGATTACCAGGAGTAGCTTATCTTTCAGGACTTGCTGATGTAGGCTGGACAATTATTGGGCTTGGAATTGGTACATATTTCAACTGGTTATTAACAGCTAGAAGACTTAGAAGATACACAGAAGTAACAGGCTCTATTACTCTACCTCAATTCTTTTCAAAACGCTTTCATGATGAGAATAAAATACTTACAGTTGTTGCTGCAGTTATAATAATTGTATTCTTTATTCCTTATACAGCATCTGGTTTTGCTGCATGTGGAAAACTCTTTTCGTCTCTATTCTCACTACCATACATGCCTTGTATGATAGTTTCTGCAATTGTAATAATAAGCTACACAGTAGCAGGAGGCTTTTTAGCGGCATCCTTAACAGACTTTATCCAGTCAATTATTATGACATTTGCAATATTCATTGTATTATTTTATGCAACAACTCTAGCTGGTGGATTTAACCAAGTATTAACTAATGCTTCTCAGCTTGCTGGATATATCTCATTTACCCTCACTCATGATCCTGTTACAAAAGTAGCATCTCCATATGGTTTTTTGACAGTTGTTTCTACACTTGCTTGGGGCCTTGGTTACTTTGGTATGCCTCATATTCTACTTCGCTTTATGGCAATTGAAGATGAAAAAAAGCTTTCTCTCTCAAGAAGAGTTGCGACAGTTTGGGTATTAATTGCAATGGCAGTTGCCCTTTTTATCGGGGTTATTGGAAGAGTACTTTCAAACCTTTCTATTGTAGAGACCTTAGAAGGTTCAGCATCTGAAACAATTATTGTTGTAATTGCTAAACTTTTATCATCTCATGGAATTTTTTCTGCAATAATTGCAGGACTTATTCTTGCAGGTATTTTAGCAAGTACTATGTCCACAGCTGACTCACAGCTTTTAGCTGCTTCATCAAGTGTATCTCACGATATTTTACAAGATGCAATGCACATTAACCTTTCAGAAAAGAAAAGTATAATAGCGGCAAGAACAACGGTAATAATAATTGCTATACTTGGTTTAGTTATTGCTAGAAATCCAGCAAGTTCAGTATTCTCAATTGTATCATTTGCTTGGGCAGGCTTTGGTGCTGCTTTTGGTCCTGTTATTATTTTATCTCTCTATTGGAAGAGATCAACAGGACTTGGAGCTCTTTGTGGCATGATCTCAGGTGGCCTAATGGTATTAGTTTGGAAGTTTATGATTAAACCAATCGGTGGAATATTTGGTATATACGAGCTATTACCGGCTTTCCTTGTTGGTCTTATTGTAATGGTTATTGTAAGCTTGTGTTCAAAAAAGCCAGAACAAAGTGTTATTGATGAATTTAATTTAGCTTCTAGTCATGCTGAAATAAAATAAAAGTATCAAAGTTTTTTGCGGATAGAATTTTGCTATCCGCATTTTTTATCTTTAATAGGCAAAGATATTCCCTATTTTATACAAAATCACTATATTGACTTAGCCTTATATTCATTTTATACTTTTTAAGGCTTTATAAGAAAAGCAATTATTTTGGAGGAAATGTGGCTAAAGAAGAAGCTATTGAAGTTGAAGGCGTAGTAAAGGAAGCACTCCCAAATACAAGATTTAGGGTTGAGCTTCAGAATAAGCTAGTTATTCTCGCTCACCTCTCCGGTAAGATGAGAAAACACTACATCAGAATTGTCCCAGGTGACATTGTTAAAGTTGAACTATCACCGTATGATCTTTCAAAGGGCAGAATTGTTTATAGAGAACACTGATTAGCACTAGGCTTCCAGACGTGGAAGCTTTTTTTTGCATAAAAAAAGCGCCCAATAATTTGAGCGCTTTATTTTTATTATCCCTTTCTCGATTCATATACCGCTGCACCGCCAAGGAAGTATTTTGACAGTGAGAAGAAGAGGATAAACATTGGAATAGAAGCAAGCAGTGCACAAGCCATCAAAGCTCCTTCATCTGTTTGCTTTTCCTCTGCGAACTTAGAAATATAAAGAGGAATAGTCTTCATCTTTTCTGCTTGAGAACAAAGTAGTGGCCACAAGAGGTTATCCCACTGGTTTCTAAAGGATAGAATACCAAGTGTTGCAACTACTGGAGTTGAGTTTGGAAGAACTATTTTGTAGTAAATCTTAAATTCTCCAAGGCCATCAACACGAGCAGCATCAAGATACTCACTTGGGAAGGTAAGCAAATACTGTCTCATTTGGAAAACACCAAAGGCACTTACCAAGAATGGTATTATCAAACCAGGGATTGTATTTATCATCTTAAACTTAGAAGCAACTAAGTATAGAGGAATCATGATTGCTTCAAAAGGAATCATCATTGTACTCATGATTAACATAAATACAAAGGTCTTACCTTTGAAGTTAAATTTAGCAAGGCCATAACCGCAAAGAGAAGCCATTAATACTGTTGTAATAGCACAAGTAATAGCTACTACTAAGGAGTTAAAAAGGTTTCTAAAGAAAATCTTTTCTCCATGGTTTCCTAAAATAGCCTTCTGGAAGTTTGTAAAGAAAGTTCGTGATTCTGATGTGAAGTACTTCTTACTAGGAATCCAAGTATAAGGCATACTCATGATTTGCTTTGCATCCATAAAAGCTGCTGTAAGCATGAAAATTAGTGGGAGTATAGTAAATATCAAAACTAAGATAAGTACAATGTAAGTAATGACTTCTCCTACACCAACTTTACCAACAAATTTGTTATTGTTCATTTATACTCCTCCAATCAATATTCAACATCTTCATCACCCTTCTGGGTCTTAAACTGTAAGAAGGTAAAGAAAAGCATGATAACAAACAAGATAATAGACATTGCACTTGACCTGCCAAGTCTTCTATTAACAACACCAGTGTAATAAATGTTCATTGTAATAACATCGATTGGCTCTCTTGCTGTTCCACCTTGAACAAACATGTACTGAGTACTGAAGGTCTTTAAGCACTGGAGCATTGCCATAATTGATACGAGCATAATAGTTGGCTTTAAGAGTGGAAGTGTTATTTTCCAGAAAGTATGCCAGCGTGAAGAACCATCTACAATTGCTGCTTCATAAATTGTAGGAGGAATTGAAGCAAGACCTGTTATAAATAGGATTGTGAAATATCCTATGTATTTCCAGAAGTATACGATTATTGTTGATGCTCTAAGCATATTATCATTTGTGAGCCATTGGAAATCCTTTCCAGAGGTGCGCATTACAAAGTTAGATAATTGGTTAAAGAGACCTGTAGGCTGGAATAATATCATCCAAATTGTAGCAGCTACTACGCTTGAAAGTACCGCTGGTGTATAGTAAGCAAGCTCAAACATCTTAGACTGACCTGGCTTGCGAAGTTGCATAATCATAACGGCAAGTACTAATGATACTACTACCATTGGAATAAAAGTTCCAATTGTAAAGATACCTGTTGCCTTAAGGGAATTTAGTAGAGAGAATCCCCCATTAGATTGTGTAAAAAGATAAATATAGTTATCGAATCCGATAAAGTCCCAAGTACGTTTAATTGCATCACGGTTTGTTAAGCTTGTAATAAACGCACTAATAATTGGATAGAAACTGAATACAGCAAAGAAGATTAAACATGGGATAGTAAATGCAAAACCCCATCTTGCTTGCTGCTTCTCTATGCTAAATTTTTTTGCATTCTTCATTTTTCATCCTCTTTAAAAAGTTGTGGGCCGGGAGATCATAGTGATAACCGACCCACTATTTCATAAAACCTCAATATTAGTCAGCGAGGATTTCCATTACGTTCTTCTGGAGAGCATCATATGCGCTAGAAGGATCTGCACCCTGGAGCATAACCTGCTTGATTGCGCTGTTGATAGCACTCTGGATTTCTGAAGCACCCTTGCCATGGTATACAATGTGAGATCTTGCGAAGTCATTCTTGAATACTTCTGAATATGGCATTGAAGCGTATGTCTCACCTTCCATGAGAGCCTTTGTAGGCTGGATTAATCCTACCTGTGTAAGATATTCTTCAGCATGACCTTCTGTTAAGAGGAAGTACTTAATGAGTTCCCATGCCATCTGCTGTTCAGCCTTAGACTTATCAGCATTAACCATGTAGAAGTGACCATAGTAGCAACCTGCAACGTCTTTAACAGCATCTTCAAATACTGGATATGGTACTACCATCCACTCACCACTATTGTAGAATGATGGGTTATCAGAAAGAATTCTTGCTTCCTGGTAGAGACCTGTATTACACATAGCGATATCACCATTGTCCTTATTAAAGAGCTTTCTAGCAGCTGTTAATGTAGGATTACCAAGGTTCTCACCCTGAGGTCCCCAATTCTGCATAAATGTAAGAGCCTTTACCCATGCATCTTTGTTAACACAACCGTCTTTCTCTGAAAGTGAACCACCAAGCTGTTCTACCATTGGAACAAAGTATGTAAGTTCATAAGAATATCTGAAGTCAAAACCTCTTCTCTTAATGATGTCACCATCTCTTAATACGATCTTGCTACTAACTTTAACCATGTCTTCCCATGTCTTTGGGAAATCTTTTTCAGGATCTAAACCAGCATCTTTAAATACTTTCTTATTTAAGAAAATTGACCAGTTTGTTAACTCGAGAGGAAGACCATAAACATCACCATCATAGTATACAGCATCAATCATACCATCTTCATAGTTAGCAAGAAGATCTTTTGCATCCTTAAAGCCGAGTGTCTTGTAATCAGCTGGAGCTACTCTACCTGCTTCAATGTACTGGAATTCATTTTCAATTGGAAGGTTGAAGAATGAAGGACCTTCACCTGATGCGAAAGCTGTCTGTACGAGCTCTCTGAGTTTTTCAGCACTCTGTCTTGTAACATTAACAGTTACATTTGGATGAAGTTCGCAGAACTCTTTAATATATCTGTCTTCAAGAGCCTGTCTAGCTGCGTCCTCATGTGTCCAGAACTCAAGAGTAATAGGTTGATTTGAATCAACTTCACTTGCACCCTGAGCAAATACAGATGTAAGTGTCATGACCAAACAAAGTAATAAAACCAATGCTTTTTTCATAGAAAAATTGCCTCCTTTAATGGCTTTCTATAAATAATCATCGGCTAAGTTTAGTTTTTAAACAATTGTAATTTCTTATTTTTTTTTGAAGAAATTTCCTTTTTTAGTTAATTAATATTACAAATATTCTTCTCAATAGAACAAAAGAGATGCCTCAAGACATCTCTTTTTCTTCCTTCTTTAAAATAATCCAAACAGCACCACTGCCTCCATATTGAGGTTTAGGAACTGTAATATCACGAGCAACTCCTTTATCATTTATTATTTTATACACTAGGTCTTTTAATACCCCAACACCATCTTGTGAGTGCAAGCCCTTACCATGAATAATTGCAACCTTTTGAATGTTGGATTCAATTGCCTCATCTAAGAATTTATTTATTTCACTCTCAGCTTCACTATAAGTTAAGCCATGTAAATCAAGTGTAGAAAGAG
>NZ_JAXEGN010000126.1:0-26489 GCF_034103065.1 Bullifex sp.
AGACCATCAAATTGATGGCTTCTTCGATTATGTAGTTCCTCCTCTTGAGGGCTTTTGGTGGCAGGATGGAGTAATTGGTATTGATTATTCTAATAAGGCTTCTTTTCATTGGATATCAGTTATTCGTTTACCAGATTTTGTTACTAGAGAAGATTTTGAATGGGCAATTAAGGAAGCTACTTTAAAGAAGAAACAGGATTTTTCAAAGGTTGAGTTCTTTACATATGATGAAGGTCTTTGTGTTCAGTGTATGCATATAGGACCATTTGATGATGAGCCTAAAACAGTTCAAATGATGCATGATTTTATTGAAAAGAATGGTTATGAGCTTAACATTACAGATAAGAGACTTCATCATGAGATTTATCTAAGTGATGCACGAAAGATTTCTCCAGATAGGTTAAAAACTGTGATAAGACATCCTATAAAGGTGAAGGAGCAATAGTAAATGGAGTATATCAAGGTTACAAAGGATAATCTGGAAAAGGAGCACATCTGCTGTGCTATTTCTAACAATAAGGATGTACAGGTTTCTTCAAAGAAGGCTTGGCTTGCTGATAGATTTGATGAAGGACTTGTGTTTCTAAAGAGTATAGAGCGTGGTAAATGCTTCATTGAATATATTCCAGCTGAATATGCTTGGGTTCCTATCACAGGTGATGGCTATATGTACATTGACTGTCTATGGGTATCTGGTTCATTTAAGGGACATGGATACTCTACAGATCTATTAAATGCTTGTATCGAAGATAGTAAACAAAAGGGTAAGGTTGGTCTATGTATCTTAGCTGCAGCAAAGAAGAAGCCATTTCTTGCAGATCCAAAGTTTCTTAAATATAAGGGCTTTACTGTGTGTGATGAAGCAGATAACGGCATTCAGCTTTGGTATTTACCTTTCTCTTCTAATATAGCTAAGCCACAGTTTAAAGAATGTGCAAAGCACCCTCATATAGAAGAAAAAGGGTATGTGTTATGCTACACTAGTCAGTGTCCTTTTAATGCAAAATATGTTCCAGTTTTACAGCAAACAGCTAAAGATAATGGTATATTATTTAATGCTATTCATATTGATAGCAGAGAAAAAGCACAGAATGCTCCAACTGCTGTTACAAATTATGCTCTATTTTATGATGGTAGATATATCACTAATGAGCAGATGAACGATAAAAGATTTCTTAAGCTAGTGAAAGCAAATAGCGATAGAACTCCTTAAGCTATTAAGTGATAATAATGTAAGCAAAAGCTATTATGCAGATGAATTATTCATAGGTAATGTAGAGGCTTTTAAAAGTGATAACTATTGGTTTAAGGCTGATAAGAGCATACCAAATGTAACGCTTTATAAGGATCAAAGTGAAGGCGTTGTTTTTGTAAGTGATCCACAGCTTAGAAGCCTGGGTGCACAGAAAATTGCTAAAAAGGTCCTGTCTGAGGGTGGTTATGCACTCATGACAGGAACTGTAGAAAAGGAAACATATAGTAAATATTTAATAAGAGAGAATAAGATGACTATTTGTCGTTATCCGAGTCATCTTAATTACTCTCAATTTAATAAAATTTTAAGTCTAAATAGCTTTAAGAGAGCTATACCTTACCACTCTAAGGAGCAAATGTAATTAAAGTGACTCTATAAGCTCCTTTGCTTGGATATTTATAATTTCAGTATTAGCCTTTAATACTCCTGTAGTAAATGCTTCTCTATCTAATGTAATAGCTGTATAGGTAGTAGTTGCTTCCTTTGCATTTAAGAAATTAAGAAGCTCTATAAGCTTTTCTCTTACAAAGCTACCACCTGATGCACCTGCTGCTGTTGAAATTGTAAATGGCTTACCATTTAGTGCATTCTCACTTCTAGCTGCACCCTTATATAGTGGACGTGATAGCCAGTCAATAAGATTTTTAAGCGCTCCTGGATAGCTATGATTATACTCTGGAGTGAAAATCCAAATTGCGTCAGCTGATAAGCACTGCTTCCTAACCCTTTCAATTTCCTCAGGTGCTGGATATTCGATATCTTGGTCCATTAGAGGAATGCTTGAGTAATCAAGATAGGAAACCTCAGCTTGATCTTGAATTAGCTTTTCAGTAAGCTTCGCAAGCTGTCTGTTAAAGGAATCCTTTCTTCTTGAACCAACTATGAATAATATTTTCTTCATTAATTATACCTCCTAGATTAACCTACCTAATTAGTAGTTATTAATTTATATTTCTCCCTACAAAAAAGTCAATGCTCTATTACCTTTAAAAACATAGTTAAAGAATAATATATTTCTATATTAGGAAATGTTTTAGGGGAAAAGTGAAAATGAAAAATACTAATTAGAAAAGTTGACATTTTGGTTGACATTTACATAAAAATGACCCCAAAAGGGCTTAAAGTGCTACATAAAAAATAAGCTATCTCCTTATAGGAAATAGCTTTATTTGGATTGGGCGATATAGGGTTTGAACCTATGACTTCCACCACGTCAAGGTGGCACTCTCCCGCTGAGTTAATCGCCCAAATGCTCTATACTTTTAACATAACACTATTATTTATGCAATAGGTGTTGACAGTTATATTATGAATTATTATCTTTAATATACCCCATGGAGGTATATATGAGTTGTTGTTGCAAAACTAAAAATACAGAACGAAGTCAAGAAGAGATTAAGAGTCTCGTAACTAGATTAAATAGAATAGAAGGTCAGGTGAGAGGGATTAGAAAAATGGTTGAAGAAAATATCTACTGTAATGATATTTTAGTTCAATCAAGTGCTGTTGCAGCTGCCTTAAATGCGTTTAATAGGGAGCTGTTAGCTCAACATCTTTCATCTTGTGTTAAAGAAGAGTTAAGTAAGGGAAATGATGAAATCATTCCTGAACTTGTTAAGACTATTGAGAAATTAATGAAATGAAGAAAGAATTTAATGTAACTGGAATGAGCTGTGCAGCATGCTCTGCAACAGTTGAAAAGGCTGTACGTAGTTTAGCAGGAGTTGAAAGTGCTAGTGTTAACTTATTAACTTCATCTATGACAGTTGATTCAAATTTAAGTGATGATGTAATTATCAAGGCCGTTGAAAAGGCGGGCTATGGTGCTGCTTTAAAGGGAAAAGAGGTTAAAAAAGAAGTAAGTAGTGATGAAGATTTGATGAAAAAGAGGCTTTATCCATCACTTGTTTTACTTTTTTTCCACCTATATATTTCAATGGGTGCAATGATTAATCTTCCCCTTGGATTCTTTACAAACCATAGCATAAATGCAGTTGTTCAATTAACTATATCCATTGTTATTATTTTTATTAATAGAAAATTCTTTATTTCAGGAACTAAATCATTACTTAGAAAAGCACCTAATATGGATAGCTTAGTAGCGCTAGGTGCAAGTGCATCATTTATATACTCATATGTAAATATGCTTCTAATGTTTTTGTATCCGGAGCATGCACATAGCTATTATCATAACCTATATTTTGAAGCTGTTTCGACAATACTAACTCTTATTACATTAGGAAAATGCTTAGAAGCACGAAGTAAGACAAAGACAACAGATGCAATAAATTCATTAATAAAGTTATCACCAGAAAAGGCTATAGTATTAAGAGGTAATGAAGAGTTATCAATTGATATCAAAGATGTCAAAGTTGATGATATATTTATTGTTTATCCTGGTTCCTCTGTTCCTGTTGATGGTGTAGTTATTTCAGGCGATGGTAGTTTTGATGAATCATCTTTAACAGGGGAAAGTATGCCTGTTAATAAGAGTATAGGAAGTAACATCTTTGCTGGATGTATTTGTTTAAATTCAAATATAAAAGCTAGAGCAACAAGAGTAGGAGAAGATACAACACTTAGTAAAATCATTAAGCTTGTTGAAGAAGCTTCCTCTTCAAAAGCACCAATTAGTAGAGTGGCAGATAAGGTTTCAGGAATCTTTGTTCCTTGTGTTATCTTAATCGCACTTATGACTTTTATAATACAACTAATTATTACATCTTCTCTTTCTTTTGCACTTTCTCATGCTGTTGCAGTTTTAGTAATTAGTTGCCCTTGTGCATTAGGGCTTGCAACTCCTGTTGCGATTATGGTTAGTACAGGGAAGGGTGCAAAGAATGGAATCTTATTTAAGGATGCAGCGGTATTAGAAAATACCTGTAAAGCAGGGACTATTGTTTTTGATAAAACAGGTACTATTACTACTGGTAAGATGAAGGTTTGTGATGTCATTTCTTTTGATGATGAATTATTAAAGTATGCTTCATCAATTGAAGCAAAGAGTGAGCATCCTCTTGCAAAAGCAATTTCCAATTATGGTAAAGAACAAAATGTAAAACCAATAGAAGTTGAAAACTTTAAAGTATTAGCTGGAAATGGTGTTGAAGCTATAATTGATAATAGTCATATTATTGGTGGTTCTGTAAGGTTTGTTTCATCAAGAATTAATCTTGAAAATGATATAATAGAAAAGTGTACATTTTTATCTAATGAGGGAAAAACTCCATTAATTTTTACAAAAGATAGTAGTGTACTTGGTATTATTGCCATCAGTGATAGCTTAAAAGAAGGTAGTAAGAAAGCAATAGATGAATTAAAAAATATGGGGCTTAAGACTGTTTTACTTACAGGAGACAATAATAGAACTGCAAATGCAATTAATAAGTTAGTTGGCTTTGATGAGGTGATCAGTGATGTGCTTCCTGATGGTAAAGAAGCTTATATTAGAAAATTGCAGAAGTCTGGTAAGGTTATAATGGTTGGAGATGGAATTAATGATTCTCCGGCTTTAATGAGAGCTGATATTGGTATTGCTATCTCAGGTGGTACTGATGCTGCAATTGGTTCAGCTTCAATTATCATTATGGGTGAAACAATAGAAAATGTTGTTAAGGCAATTAGGCTTTCAAGAAGAACGCTTATAAATATTAAGGAAAATCTGTTTTGGGCATTTATTTATAATGCCATAGGTATTCCGCTTGCTGCTGGGGTATTTGGATTATCATTAAACCCTATGTTTGCATCATTTGCTATGAGCCTATCATCATTTTGTGTAGTTTCTAATGCATTGAGAATTAATATGATGGATATTAGTTCATCAAAAAAAGATAGAAAATATTTGTTTAATAAGGAGAGAAAGGAAATGACAAAAACCATTTATATAGAAGAAATGATGTGTCAGCATTGTGAAAAAAGAGTTAAAAAGGCTCTTGAGGCTTTAGACGGGGTTGTAGAAGCAAATGTAAGCTTCAAAGAGAAGTGCGCCATTGTCACTTTAAGTAAGAATGTAAGTGATGATGAATTAAAAAATGCTGTTGAAGCAGCTGATTATCCTGTAACAAAAATAGAATAGTCTTGCCGATTATTATAATAATGCTTATTTTTGTTTTTCATGAACGCATTAAGCATTATTTTGGTAACACTATTAGCAGGTTTAGGAGCAGGACTTGGAACAGGCTTTGCAGGTATGAGTGCTGCGGCAGTAATAACTCCTATTCTTGTTACTTTTTTAAAGATTGATCCATATCAGGCGGTTGGAATTGCACTTGCATCAGATGTTCTTGCATCTGCTGTAAGTGCTTTTACTTATTATAAAAATAAAAACATTGATATTAAAAATGGTCTATTAATGATGACCTTTGTATTAATATTTACTCTTGTTGGAAGCTATGTTTCATCATTAGTTAGTAGTAATACAATGGGTAACTTCTCTGTATTTATGACTATGCTACTTGGTATAAAATTTATAGTTAAGCCTGTAATGACTACCAAGGAAGCTATGTTAAGTGTTTCAAAGAAGAAGAGAATGATTCAAAGTATTATATTTGGAACTTTAATTGGATTTATCTGTGGCTTTGTCGGCGCAGGTGGTGGAATGATGATGCTTTTAATTCTAACTAGTGTACTTGGATATGAACTTAAATGTGCTGTTGGAACTAGTGTATTCATTATGACTTTTACAGCATTAACAGGTTCCATAAGTCACTTTGCAATAGCAGGTGTACCTAATTGGTACATACTAATTCTATGCATGTTATTTACATTTATTTTTGCTCGAATTGCGGCAAAGATTGCAAATAAAGCGGATGCTAAGACATTAAATAGAATGACAGGTATTATCCTATTAATTCTTGGTATTGTCGTAATAACATTTAATATTTGCCAATTTTAGTATTAGGTATTAAATTTCAGTTATGTGTACAGCAACTACTTATAAGACAAAAGATTTTTATTTCGGAAGAACACTTGATTATGATTTTTCATATGGTGAAAGTGTTGTAATTACTCCAAGAAACTTTCCTATACATCTTCGAAAGGAAAGTGATATTAATACACACTATGCTATCATTGGAATGGCTACTGTTATTAATAACACCCCACTTTATTTTGAAGGTATTAATGATAAGGGATTAGGAGTAGCTGGATTAAATTTTGTAAACAATGCTCACTACAATAGTACTTTAAGTAAAGATAAAAAGAATATTGCTCAATTTGAGTTTATTCCATATATCTTAGCTTTAGCAAAGAATGTTGATGAAGCAATAGCATTAATTCATAGTCTTAATATTCTTGATACACCTTTTAGTGAAAAATTGCCTGTAGCATCACTACATTACTTAATAGCTGATAAAACAAAGGCTGTTACAGTAGAATTTGTTAAAGAGGGAACTAAGATTTATGATAATCCAGTAGGGTGTTTAACAAATAATCCTCCTTTTGATAAGCAATTATATAACTTAAATAACTATAGACATCTATCTCATAAGGATGTGGATAACACATTTGGTTCTATTAACTTAGAGCAATATTCTAGAGGAATGGGCGCAATTGGGCTTCCTGGGGATTTATCATCACAATCAAGGTTTGTAAGGGTATCTTTTGTAAAAATGAATTCACTCTCAAAGGATGATGAAGAATCTAGTGTTAGTCAATTCTTCCATATATTAAATAGTGTAGATCAACAAAGAGGATGTTGTGAAGTAAAGCCTGGGGAATTTGAAATTACTCTCTATACTTCATGCTACAACACAGATAAAGGAATTATATATTATACTACCTATGATAATCATCAGCTAAGTGCTGTTGATATGCACCATGAAGATTTAGAGAGTGATAAATTAATAGTATATGCCTTAGAGAGAGGGGAGAGAATTAATTATAAAAATTAAAGATTATCAATAATCTCCATCCACTTTTTTAAAGTATTACTACCAACAACACTTTTTATTACTTCTCCTTTTTCATTAACAAATAGGGTTGTTGGTACTACTGAAATATTATTAAGAATTGGGATCATTGATTGAGAAGGAAGCAAGTGCGTATATGTGCTTGCTCCTTTTTCTTTTATCAAAGTAATAGCACTATCATAGGTTGCTTGGTTTGTAACATCTGTAATTATTCCAATAATTTGAAGATCTTCACTACTATAGTTTTTTGGAATTTGGGCTAAAAAAGGTAATTCTCCTATGCAAGGACGACAGTAGGTTGCCCAAAAGTTAATCATAGTTATTTTTGAAGTTTTAAAAATATCACTAGAGGTTACTGAATTACCAAAGATATCTGTTGTTTCAAATTCAATTACAGTTTTAGTCTCTTCAGAATTTGCCATAGCAAAGAGTGAAAGAGGAATGATAAGAAGTAGAATAAGAATTAATATTTTTTTCATGAAAGTAATTATAGCATAAAAAATCGGTCAGAGCTAACTGACCGATTCTTAGATAATTATCTAATAGATTAATAAGCTGCATTGAGCCACTTGATACCATCAATCTGTCCAACGAAGTATGGAGCTGACTGAAGTGTTGATTCCTGGAATGCACCGTTCTTAACTGCATCGCCCTGAACTGCTGCGAAGCTATCATACATATCTGCGTTAGTAGCTGTCTTGCCACCAATTGTGAATGTTGAGAGATCGAATACCTGGAGAGAACCATCAGCAATTGCCTTTTCAGCCTTAGCCATTGCTTCTTTTGTTCCAGGAGCTGCAATTGCTTCGTTGAGCTCTGTAACAACGATTTCACCGTTAGCATATGTACCACAGTAGTCAGATGGGTTACCCTTACCGTCAAGTTCATTCTTAATGAAGTCGTGGAAGTACTTTGTCCAGTCAATCTTACATGAGAGGAGAGAAGCCTTTGGAGCAACTGCTGTCATGTCGTTGTTGTAACCTGTATGGAAAACACCATTCTTCTGAGCTGTTGTTGCAGGAGTTGTATTATCTGAGTGCTGGCTGATCATTACTGCACCCTGGTCGATAAGAGCCTGAGCTGCTTCAGCTTCAAGAGTAGGATCGCCCCATGAACCTACGAACTGTACAAGCATTGTAGCTGTAGGACATACACTTCTTGCGCCGAGGTAGTAAGATGTCATACCTGAAATTACTTCAGCAAATGAGAATGCGCCAACATAACCAATTACTGCCTGATTAGGCTTAATAGTACCATTGTCGATGAGCTGTTGGAGTTTCATACCTGCTGCTACACCTGCGATGTATCTACCTTCGTAAATTCTTGCAAATGCGTTGTATGTGTTGTCTCTACCATCAACCTGTGAACCACAGTTTGTTAATGAGATGAACTTAACCTGTGGGAATTCATCAGCAGCTTGCTGCATATACTGCTCAAAACCATATGAGTTGTTGAAGATGATTGAACAACCTTCAGCAGCGAGTGCGAGGTTTGCATCTACACAACCTGCATCTTCTGCAATGTTTCTCTTTATTGAGAGTTCAACATCATAACCTTCACTCTTAAGCTGTGAAATAGCTGCATTCATGCCGTTCATGAAGTTGTAGGTGTAACCCTGGTCGTTTTCATCGCCGATAACAACAAAACCGATTTTAGTTGTCTTGCTTGCTGTGTTAGCATCACTTGCACCCTGTGCAAATACGCTTGTCATACACATAAGAAGAGCGAGTACGAGAGCTAATGTCTTTTTCATATGTTTCCTCCGAATATATTTAGTCATACGACTATTGGATTAAGTTTTAGTACCACTTTAACCTTAGCGATCTTCTCTGAAGTAGTTAAGACCTAAGGAAGCAGGTGGCTGCTTATCACGGCTATTACGCATACTTGTTATGATGAGTACTATTACAGTAACAACATAAGGAAGTATCTTATATAGCTCAGTAGGGAAGAATGGGAGTACAACTCTCATATACATTATCTTGAGTGCACCAAATAGAATTGCGCCCCAAAGAACGTTAAGAGGTTTCCACATACAGAAGATTACAAGTGCAACAGCAAGCCAACCGATACCTGCAAGTGAGTGTTCATTCCAAGTACATCCACCAGTTGTCATTACATATACCATACCACCAACTGCTGAAATACCACCACCAATGATAGTTGCAAGATATCTATATTTAACCATGTTGATACCTGCAGCATCTGCTGTAACTGGAGATTCTCCTACTGATCTTAAGTATAGACCAGTCTTTGTTTTTTGGAAGAATAAATGCATTGCTACTGCTAAAATAATTGCAATATAGAAGAAAATTGACTGTGAAAAGAGTATTTTTCCTACGATTGGGATGTTTTGCAAAAACTTTGGCATAGGTACAAATGTAAATGCCTCTTTAAGTGGGTTTGATAGTGTTACGAATCCACCAACTTTATGACGCATATATTCACCTGTAAACTTTGCAACACCTGTTCCAAAGATTGTAAGTGCAAGACCTGTAACGTTTTGGTTTGCTCTTAGTGTAATTGTCAAAAAGCTAAATAGTGCAGATGCAATTGCACCAGCAATGAAGGCTGAGATAATTGCTATTAATATTGCAATTAGTCCATTTGAGGAGCCAACTCCAACAAGTGCTTCATATGAGTATGCTCCCGCAAGACCGAATGCACCACCCATGAATACAATACCTTCTACACCAAGATTGAGGTTTCCTGATTTCTCTGTAAGAATCTCACCGAGAGTACCAAACATGAGTACTGTGCCGAATGTTCCAGCAGCTGCGATTAATGTAATCAGAGTGTTCATGCTTTAACCTCCTCTTTTTTTGATCTAAATATCATCTGATAGTTGATAAAGAATTCACAACCAAGCATACAGAAGAGTAGGATACCTGAAACAATTTCACTAATTGCAGAAGGAACTCCTAAGATTTGCTGTAGGTAGCTAGAACCCATTTCTAAGATTGCAAGTATTAATGAAATTGCAATCATCGCAAATGCATTTAAGTGACCTAACCATGCAACTGTAATAGCTGTAAAACCAACACCATTAGCAACGTTACTTGTGATAGTCTTGTTCTGCCCTGATACCAAAATAAATCCTACAATACCACAAATAGCACCGGATACAAGCATTGTTCTAACCATGATCCAGCCAACGTTCATACCTGCGTAACGAGCTGTATTAACACTATCACCGATAACTGCTACTTCATATCCCTGCTTTGTATAGTTCATATAAATATGTACTAATACAACTAAGACAAGTACGATAATCCAACCAATATGGATACCAAATACTGTTGGTAAGTAGGCATTTTTATCGAAAAGTGGAATTTGCTGAGTTCCTTTTCTACCTTCCCAAGGTCCACCTTGTAACCAAGCAACAATACCAATTGCAATGTAGTTCATCATTAAAGTAAATAATGTCTCATTTGTATTGTATTTAGCTTTGAAGAAGCCTGGAATCATAGCCCAAATACCACCAATTAATGCTGCAGCTGCCATCATGATGATTAATAAAAGTACATGAGGCATGCTTTTTGCAAAGTAAATTGCAAAGAATGAAGCACCAATTGCACCAGCTGTAATTTGACCTTCAGCACCAATGTTCCAGAATCTCATCTTAAAACAAGGAGCAATAGCAAGAGCAGTTCCTAGTAGTGGAATAGCTAACTTGATAGTTTGTTTAAGATAGAATGATGTACCTAATGAACCCTTAATAATTACACCATATGCTGTAATAGGGTTATTACCTGTAATTAGAATAGGAATACAGCCTAAAATCAGAGCCATAAGTATTGAACCAATTCTGATAGCCCAAGCCTTCTTTGGATCCATTGCATCTTTCTTTGCAAGTCTAATTAAAGGAGCTTTTTTTACTTCTGCACTCATTACTTATCCTCCTTTGATCCAATACTTGTCATCATAAGTCCAATCTCTTCCTTTGTTGTAGTTCTTGCATCAACAACACCACTTACTTCTCCACCACAGAGAACTAAGATTCTATCACAAAGCTCAAGAAGAACATCTAATTCCTCTCCAATATATACAACTGCAACACCCTTCATCTTCTGTTCTGTTAACAGGTTATAAATAGTGTAGGAGGTGTTAATATCAAGACCTCTTACTGCATATGCAGTTAATAAAACATTAGGTTGAGCTGCAATTTCACGTCCTACTAATACCTTTTGGATGTTACCACCACTCATTCTTCTAACAGGGAATGATGTTGAAGGGGTTACAACCTCTAAGTCATTCCATATTTTCTTTGCAAGTTCTTCAGGTGATTTTTTGTTAACAAAAGGGGACTTACCATTCTTCCATGAACGAAGCATCATGTTGTTAGTCATACCCATAGATCCAGCAAGACCCATTCCAAGTCGATCTTCTGGAACAAATGCCATACCGACACCAAGAGCTTTAATTTTTTTAGGAGTAAGTCCAACTAGCTCTTCTTCCTTTCCACCCTCTGGTGGAATGTACTTAATGGAGCCACTCTTTACAGGATAAAGACCTGTCATACACTCTAGTAACTCTCTTTGACCAGAGCCAGCAATACCAGCAACTCCAAGAATTTCACCACCATAGGCTGTAAAACTAACATTATTAAGCTTTGTAATACCTTCTTGATCGAGGCATGTTAAACCACTTACAACAATTCTTTCTTTTATATTATCGTATTTTGGTCTATCAATATTTAAGGTTACAGAGTGACCAACCATCATATCTGTTAGCTTTTGAGGGTTAGTATCACAAGTATTTACTGTACCAATGTATTTACCTTTTCTAAGTACTGCAACCTTATCACTAATTGCCATTACCTCTGCAAGCTTATGAGTAATGATAACAATAGCCTTGCCATCATTTTTCATGTTTCTTAAAATTGCAAATAGCTTGTCAGTTTCTTGAGGAGTTAATACAGCTGTTGGTTCATCGAGAATTAATATATCAGCACCTCTGTAGAGAACTTTAACAATCTCTACTGTCTGCTTTTGAGATACGGACATATCATAAACCTTCATTGTAGGATTAATATCAAAACCATATTTATCACAAATTTCCTTTACTTTGATATTTGTGTTTTTAATATCAAGCTTTTCTTCTGATAATCCTAAAATGATGTTTTGAGCAGCTGTGAATACATCAACTAAGTGATAGTGTTGGTGTATCATACCTATTCCATAGGAAAATGCATCCTTTGGACTAGTAATAGAAATTTGCTTTCCATCAGCATATATTTGTCCTTCATCAGGCTGATAGATACCTGAGAGCATGTTCATTAAAGTGGTTTTACCACTTCCGTTCTCTCCTAAGAGAGATAGAATCTCACCTCTTCGTATCTCAAGGTTGATGCCATCATTTGCAACAACCTTACCAAACCGTTTCGTGATACCTTTAAGTTCGATAGCACTGCTGTTTTGCATATCTGACCCCCGTCCGGTTTTATGTAAAGAATGTAGCACACTACATTTACATGTTACAATCGATTATTTTAGAACGCAACAAAAAACAACAAAAATCGTATAAATACCTCAATAATTTCATCATATTTTATTATTTACATAAATGATGTGTATCCAAATAATGTATTTTTAATGCGACTAGTCATCTTGAGGGAGTAGATTAATTAATAATAAAGTACTAATGTCTAGCATAAGGTAGGTAGCAATGAAAAAAAATTACTTAAAGGTCCCTGCATATGCAGCGCTCTTAGCTGTACTATGTCAGATTCTATGGGGTGTTGTTTTTCCAGTTATTAAAAAGAGCTATGAGCTATTTAATATTTCTGATATTGGATCAACATTTTTATTTGCAGCAATTAGATTTTGCATAGCAGGTGTTATTTTACTGATTGTCTGTTCAATAAGAGATAAGAAACTTCCTCTCTTAAAAAAAGAGAATGTTGTTCCAATATTAGTTTTAGGTTCTATTCAAACTGGGTTAACATATGGACTACAGTTTGCAGGAATGATTAGTGCAGCATCAATTAACTGTTCAATTCTTAATGGTACTAGTTTTATCTTTATGACAATCTTTGCTCATTTTATGTTTAAAGATGACAAGATTAATACTAGAAAGGTATTAGGTGCTATCTTTGGCTTTTCAGGTATCTTAGTATGTTTCCTTTGGGGTGGTTCTTTTGAATCCTTCTCTTTTAAAGGTGAGGGGGTAATGCTGCTTTCGATTATTTCATTTGCATTTGGTACTAATGTTTCAAGAAAGGTTACAAAAGGAATAGATCCTGTAATGGCTAGTGGATATAACCTATTAATTGGTGGTATAGAGCTGTTAATTATTTCTCAATTCCTAGGTGGAAGACTTTCAAATGGTGGAGTCTTTGGATACTCATGCTTGCTTTTCCTAGCATTAGCATCATCAATCTGTCTTATGCTTTGGACAAGTCTTGTTAGTGCTAAAGGTGTAGGTAAAATCTCAGTTTTCCAATGTGTTAACCCACTTTCTGGTGCTGTTGCTGCGGCATTATTACTAGGAGAAAATGTATTTCAAATGAAGTATATTCTTTCTCTATTATTAGTTATCACAGGAATCGTAATCGTTAATACAGGTAAAAGAAAATAAAAATATGTTTGGTGATCATCTTATTGATCACCAAACTAATTAAAGACTACAACTTCCTTTATTATTACTTTTTGCTCTATATAGGGCTTTATCTGCAGCTTCAATCATTTCTTTTGTTGGTCTTTCACCATCTTTGCCAACTACAATTCCGCAAGAACAAGCAACTTGTATGTTCTCTTGCCTCAAAGTTTCCTTAAATTGATTACAAACATATTCCATTTTAGCTAGGACAGTTTTTTTATCATTAATATTTTTAAGGATTACTATAAACTCATCACCACCATAACGACATAAAATATCATTAGAACGAGTATTTTTTTTAATATGTTCAGCAAAGGTTTTTATCATTAAGTCCCCTTTTTCATGACCAAAAGTATCATTTAACTTTTTAAGATCATCCATATCAAAAATACACATAGTTACAGGAAGTTCTTCTCTTCTAATGTGGTTAATTGCAACTTGAAAACCTCTTCGATTTAAAAGACCAGAAAGATAGTCATGACTTGCTTCTTCCTGTAAGATTGCTTCTCTTTCTTGAATTGATGCAATATTAATAATGTGCTCAACTCTTCTTCTCAAGTCACTGAGAGGATGACATTTGCATAAGAAATCATCTGTATCAAGCATTCGATCAAGCTTAGTTGCTGATCCTGGTGTTTGGATTAATGACAGAATTGGTATCTTCCAAAAATCAGGATCTTGATGAAGTTTATCAAGTGTATGCTTTGCTTGATTATTTTTTAGTGTCATCGAAAGTATTATTGCACTAATATTTTCACTAGCTTTAATAAATGATAATGCTTTATCAGGAGATTCAAAAATAAATACTTCGTAATCTTTTTCAAAGACTTTAGCTACACTTGCTGAGTATTCTTTATCATCATCAATTATTACAATAGCTTTTGTTTCACATTTTTCACCTTCATTCCTAATAATAGAAAGCTTTGTTGGCTTATGGCATTTATGAGCCTTTAATAGTTCTTCAAAATCTGCTTTAGGAATAGGGCGAGAGAAGAAGTATCCTTGAACGTAATCGCAAGAGATATTTCTTAATCTTTGTACTTGATCTGCTGTTTCAACACCTTCAGCAACAACAGTTAAACCCATCCAGTGAGCAAGATTTATGATGAAACGTAAAATACTTCTAGAAATTGGCTTTGACATCTCACTTTGAATAAACATTGTATCTAGTTTTAGAATATCAAGCTTCATATCATTTAACATGTTTAATGAAGAGTATCCACTTCCAAAGTCATCCATTTCTAGTATAAAACCATGAGCTTTTAATATCTCAACAGTTTCAATAATTTTTCCAGGATCCTCTGCGTATGCTGTCTCTGTTATTTCAAGGTGTAAGTATTTTGGCTCGATATCATATTTCTTTGTAAGGTCTAGTAATTTTTTTACAATATCAGTTTGGTAGATATCAGCTCTTGATACATTTACTGAAATTGGTAGCATAGGATAGCCTTTTAATTTAAATTCCTGTAAATATTGCAAAGCTCTTTCCCATACGTATAAATCAAGACTTGTGATAAAGCCATTTTTCTCAAAGAGAGGTATAAACTCTGCTGGAGACATAAAACCCCAAGTAGGGTGAATCCATCTAACTAGAGCCTCCGCCCCTGCCATAGTATCATTGTTTAAATCGTATTTTGGTTGTAGATATACGATAAATTGGTTTTCCTCAATTGCTTTTTCCATGACATCTGTAATGGCTTTTTCTCTAATCATCTTTTCTCTCATTACATCGTCATAAAGTGCAAAATGGATGTTATATTGACCTTTAATACTATCAACAGCTAATAGAGCACGGTCACAGCTCTGTTCAATTGAGATGCTCTTATCATTAATTTCATAAATACCCCATTTGAGTATTACATTATTATCTATTAGTGGAATTTGAGTATTGAAAAAAAGTTCTCTATCGTGTTTTTCTTGTTCTCTTTCTCTAATTAATAAGAATCTATCAGCCTCATAACGACCACAAATAGTATTTTTATGAGCATGCTTTCTAATATTGTCAGCTATATTTCTTAATAATTCATCACCTTTTTTGAGACCAAAGATATCGTTATAAAGTTTAAAATTTTCAATATTAGTACAGATAATAGAATATTTTTTATTTGGATTTTCGCTAATTAATTCATTTGCTTTTCTATAGAAAAAATTCTTACTGTAAAGGCCTGTTAATTTATCGTACTTTACTTGGCTTACGATAGCAGAATTTTCTTTAAAGGTAATTAAACTTTTAATTCTATGAAGAATAACTTGTGGCCTATATGGTTTTGGAACGAAGTCTGTTGCTCCATGTGATAGAGCCGCAATTTCATCATCTTCACTTTCATTCTGAGTTGTAACAATTACAGGTATTAGGGATAATTCTTTATCTTTCTTTAATTCATCCAAAAACTCATAACCATTCATGATTGGCATCATGAGATCAAGTAGGATTAAATCTACTTTTTGAGTTGTTGTTCTAAGCAATTCTAATGCTTCTTTTCCATTATCAGCTTCTATAGTATTATATGAAGCTGATAATATTTCACATAAAATAGCTCTATTTAAATCATTATCTTCTACTACTAGGATTCTCTTCCTAAGCGGCATAGAAATCTCCCTTAAAATAAATACTTTTATTAGTATATTTGATATTTGGTAATATTTAAAAGATATTAGTTTAAACTTTTGTAAATCTTTTGTATTAAATAGATAGAAACTTAATAAAAAATATTAAAAATAAAAGAGAACATCCATTTATTTGTGTATTTAACCTCAATTCCAAATTTAATATCAGCTCTAGTTGCACTACCAACTACTGGAGATAATGACGTTATAAGTGATAATAAATAAGTATTATTAATACTATTATCTTTGATATTAGATATTATAGTTGTTTGGAAATCAAGGTATTTGATGTAAATAAAAAGAATAGGAATAGAATTTTGTATTTCGATAGTGAAAATATGTGTATTTGCATAAAGAGATAGTGAATTACTATCAATTTTATGTGATACCTTAATTGAAGTTGGAAATAATCCAGAAATGTAGAGTCCAGCTGATAGAGTAGGAGAAAAATTATTTAGTTCTAATGATAAAATGTATCCTGAATAATCAAATCTTTTATTACTACGCTTTGCTAAATCACAATAGGTGAGAAGAAAATTGTTGATAAATATATTATTAGGCGTTATGAAATATAAGCTGTTCGATAGTGTAATTTTATTGTTGTTACTTTTTAATGGATAGTCTTTGGTATAGCTAATTACTGATTCACTCCAACCATTATATAAAGAAAATGTCCCACTGATGTCTTGATATGATGCATTTAGAGATAAAAATAATTCTTGACTTTGAACGCTATAACCTAAAGATGTAATAAATGTAAGTTTTTCTGTAGGATCACTTGTAATCCAAGTAAGCCCAGGACCTACTAAAGGTTTTATATAGGTAGTAAAATTTTTTGAGAAAGGTATAAAAGTACCTCTTTGTATATTAGCTATTGGATTATATTTTTTAGTATTTAGTGTTGTTTCAGGGGAAGAAATGTTTGATATTTTCTCTTTTGTTAAAGAATATTTTTTATCAAAAGTTAAATCTTCTATACTGATTTTTGAAATTGCAGATGAGTTAAAAAATTCTGAAATAAAGTAAACATAATCTCCAACCTTGATAGGATTATTTATCCCTCCATTAATATTTATATTTGACAAGTAGATAGTATTTGTTTCAATATCAATTTCACCATACTTTGAAAGTTCACCATCGGTATTAAAAGTATAAGAAACTGAAATAGTTTCATTGTTAGAATTTATTGATGATATTTTTATTTCTTTAGGAATACGATAGAGATAAATGCTATCATCAGCAATAGCTATTGCTTGTCCATTTTCATCTTCAAAAAGAAAAGTAGCTTTGTTATCTAAATTAATTAAATTACTTGCACTAACTGATTGCCCCAGATAAAAGGTTTTTTTATTTAGAATATCAAGATAAATTTTAGTATCATCAAAGCGAAGTAAAGCTATATCATCGTCAATAAAAGAACCTTCATAATAACCATTATATCGTTTTAGCTCTTTACCATTTTGGGTATATAAAGCTGTATAACATTGGTCTTGTGATGAAAATGATAGAAGAATATTATCATTATTTACACTTATTGATGATGAACTAGAAATGAACTTAAATAGATTTTTTTCATTGTCATCTTCTAGTTTTAATATTTCAGATTGATAGCTTGAAATAGCATATATTTCATCATATTCTGCAGTAATATCGCTATATATTCTACTTTTGTTTGTTATTTTGTTTGGTTCTATTAGATTTTTAGGAACTTCTGTATCACCTAAAAAACTATTCCAATCATCATATAAACTTGAATTAAAATGCTTTTTATATGCATTTTGAGGAAATGCAAATACATTTTCTGCTATATCCAAAATAAATACAGAAAGTAATTCTTCTCCATATTTTTCTGCAACCCATTTAAAGAATTCTCCTCCTAGGATATACGGGATATTTCCCCCAGGATAAATATCCATACTTCCTGAAGCATCAAGATAATTAATATTTATATTCTCTATTGCTGCTTGAATCCTTAATTTATCAAATAGGGGATTATTTAATCTTCCTCTTTTATCAAAAGACTCCAAGTATACAGCCATACCTTCAGTAATAAATTGTAGGTAATGTAAATGTTTTGATAAGTCTGCAGAATCACCAAATAGAGTAGTTGTAATACTTCCAAGGAGCCCTTTGTAATAAAACATTAATGCATGAGTTAATTCATGTCTAAAAATTAGTCTTATTGTTTGTTCTCCATTGTATAGTGTTTGAGGTATCCAGGTATTATAAAACACTAAATGAAGTGATGGGTATGTTGATAAATATGCATTATAACTCTTTTCTTTACTATTTATATATATAGGAATGTGTAAGTTAGGATCTTTATTAAAAAAAGAGACAAGTCGGTCGTATTCTTCCTCTGCTACATTCATTATCTCTGTAGCCATGTTATTACTTTCTTCACCATAGATTATTTTAAAGTGTTCAGTTTCTAAATACACTTCACCATTTGCATATAGGCTTAGTAGTAGAAAGAGAAGTAAAAGTGATGAAAGAAGTTTTTTCATAATTTAATTATGAATCATCATAAGTTATATTTGAAGGCCTTTTTCTTCTCTTTCCTTTAATATCTTAGGAAGCCTGATATTAAGTATTGTTGTAGAAACTAATGCCGCAATTAAATCAGAAATAGGCTCTGAGAAGAACACTGCTTCTGCATCAAAGAGTAGTGGTAGTGTAATCATAGCAATTAAGAAAATAGCTTTCCTAAAGAGTGAAAATGATAGTGCATACTTGACCTGTCCTAGAGCTGTAAAGGTATCGACATTACAATATTGAAATGATAGTGGGATAATCATTAAAGTGAAAACCTTTAAGTATTTATAGGTAACACTTCTAATTACTTCATCTTTTGTAAAAAGTGAAATGAAGCTTTCTCCTCCCACATAGGTAAGAGTAAATATTATCAATATATATGTAGTTGCTAGAAATTGGATAGAATAATAAGACTTCTTTACTCTATCTATCTGCCCACTTCCATAGTTATAACTAAGTAATCCTCCAGAACCTCCAGTAATACCTCCAAGAGGATTCATAACTAATAGATGATAGCTTTGAATAATAGTAGAGGATGTAATTAGGATATCAGCATTTGCTTTTCCGTGTAACTTTAATATTGTATTTAAAAGTATTAATAGTAAGCTATCTGTTGCCATTATCAAAAATGGAGATGCACCTAATTTGAATGTCCTAGTTATTACTTTCTTTTTAATTGGACTTTTATAAATATTTACATCTTTGCACCTTAAAAGCATTAGAAAGAGTAGGGTCGCTGTTAATGCTTGAGAAATGATTGTTGCAATTGCAGCACCTTTTACTCCTAGTTTTAAAGTAAAGATAAAAATTGGGTCTAAAATAATATTAGTTATTGCTCCAATTGAGTTTGCTATCATAGCACCCTTGCTGTTTGCAAGGTTAATTAGAAAGCTAGCTAAAGCTATTTGAGCAAGGGCAAAAGGAGTTCCTAGTACATATATATTAAAGTAGGAAAGTGCATATTTAATTGTTTGATTAGTTGCACCAAAGCTAAGTAGTAAGGGCTTTGCAAAGATTAGCGCAAGAGGTGTTAGTATTGCAGAGAAAATTAAAAGCAAAATTAAAGATGTATATAGAATATTCTCTGCACTCTTTTTATCACCATGTCCTAGCTTCATTGCCATGATAGGGGCACCACCAAGTGCAACAATGTAGCTAAATGAAGAGATAAATGTTGTGATTGGAGCAGCAATACCTGCTCCTGCAAGAGCTAAATCGCCATAAAAAGGAATGTGGCCGATGAACATTCTATCTATCATAGAGTATAAAACGTTCACGGCCTGAGATAAGCATGTAGGGATACTTAGCTTAAGTGTTAGCTTAAAGATATCTCCACTACCAAATTCACTACTTTGCATTACTCTAAGTTTTTCAAAATTCCTTCTGCAGCTCTAATACCACTAGCCCAAGCTCCAGTAATACCTCGGCTTGTACCAGCACCATCACCTGCAAAGTATACATTTTCCTGTACACAGAAATGTTCATCGATATACTGAGGTTTGTTAGCATAGAGCTTGATTTCAGGGTAGTACATTATTGTAGATGGATGGAGAATGCCTGGTACAATTGTATCAAGCTTTTTCATACCAGACCAAATGTATCTTAAAATCTTACTAGGCATTGCAAGTGAGATATCAGAAGGGCTTGCTCCAACAAGTGATGGTTTAAAGTCGTAAAGGTCACCATTGAAATCAACTTCCTTACTTCTTCTGCCCATTCTAAAGTCACCAACTCTCTGCATAAGAGGTTTACCACCACCCATTAATGCAGCCATAAGTCCAAGGTGTTCTGCAAATTCTTGTCCACTAGCAAGAGGCTCTGTAAAACGAACAGTTTTTAAGATAGCAAAGTTTACAAGGCCATTGTTCTTGTTTTCATCTGCTTTGAAAGCATGTCCGTTAACACTATACCATTCATCACCACGTGCTGTTGTATACTTTTCTCTTACAACGTGTGCGTTTCCACTGTTTGTACAGAAGGTTCTTACTTTTTCAGGAAAATAGAACTTTGGATCATAGTAGTCTTTTACAATTGGATAGTGTTCAAGTCGAGTCTCTACACGGATACCCACATCAACAACGTTATCAATGTATGAAACATTGAGAGCCTTCATTATTTCTTGTAAGAAGTGGAAGCCCTGTCTACCTGGAGCAATTAAAATATTTTTGTATCCAATTTCTCTCTTATCTGTGGTAATGAACTTATTGTTGTTATCAATACCTGTAACAGTTTCACCTAAAGCTAATGTAACCCCGGCATCTAAAAGACGCTTTTGAAGCTCTTTAATTAATTGAAGGCCTCCATCTGTTCCAAGGTGAGTTTGTCTAATTTCAAGAAGAGAAGAACCAAGTCTTTCTGCTCTTTTTTGATATGTTTCTATATTTGATTTAGGTAAGATATTTGGCTTTAAAAACTTTGTTACTTGATCAAGATAGAAATTAGCAACATCTTCCTTCCAGTATTCAAGAGGAAAACCGATAGGGAAGGTAAAGTTCATCTTACAGTCGTTCCTCATTCCACCTGTTGAGTATGGTGTTTTATCTATCATGAGGATTGAACAATTCTTACCGCTTTCTAATATTTTGAAAGCTGCACCCATTCCGGCAGGACCGCTGCCGACGATTACTACATCATATTTATCCATAAAATTATTCCCTTACCATTTAAGCAGAAAGAAGAAATAAAGACAATAAGTGTTATTAAAACAAAGTGGATGCGTTATAATATATATAAGGTAATAGATTAATATATAAAATATTGTATATATACCAAAAAAGGATTAATATTATTTCTATGAAATATATCGGAGTAAAAGAAGCTGCTAAGAAATGGGGTATTTCTGATAGAAGAGTAAGAATACTTTGTGAAGAGGGAAGAATAGAAGGTGCTATTAAACTTGAATGGTCTTGGACAATTCCTCAAGATTCTCCTAAGCCATTTGATGGTAGGACGATGAGGCCTTTTAAGAATAATAGTGTAAGACTTGGTTCAATTGATATTTTAACTCTAGAAAAGCTTAGAGATGAAAATAAAGATATTGATAGATTAAGTGATAAAATGAAGGCATTGAGAGTTGATAACCTTACTCTTGCACTTTCACTTTCTCATGAAAAGTATGATAAAAAAGTAATTGAACATATTTTATCAGGTAAAGTTTATTCTTCATATTCACTTGAAAAGCACCTGCTATATTCAAATTTTATATCACTATTAACAAGTATTAAAAAAGATAATCTTCCATGGGATTCTAAGAGAGTGTTAGAGCTCCATAGATCATATTTACAAGGAATTGATGATATTAATAGTGCATCCTTTAGAGATGGTTTTTCAGATATAAAATCACTTACAGGTGATAGCTTAAAGGTTGTTTATCAAATGGAAACTATCTTTATGCAATTTGAAAGAGAGTGGAAGAGTATTAATGAAATCTTTAAAGCTGTTTTAATGTTTGGGCAAATTATGATGATTAAGCCTTTTGAAAGCCACAATGAGGATTTTGCTCTTTTATTAATGCTTTGTATGTTAGAAAGCTCTGGGTATATACTTCCTTCTTTTGATAGCGATATGTGTGATGAGATTAATGCTGCATTAACACTTGCCCTCAGAAGAGGTTCATATCAAGATCTTGCAAGAATTGTGGAAAGATCATTAATTAAGAGTTATCATACTATTCATGTATGATTTGCTTATAAAAGGTGCCATGATTTATGATGGTAGTGGCTCCGATGGTTTTATTAGTGATCTTTTAATTGATAATGGAAAGATTATAAAATTAAGAAAGAATATTAGTGATTTAGCTAGAGAGGTAATTGATGCAAGAGGACTTGTATTAACACCAGGCTTTATTGATTTTCATACTCATAGTGAAATTTATGGATTAAAGGATCCATATATGAAGGCTCGTATTGGGCAAGGTATTACTACAGATCTTTGTGGAAATTGCGGAATTGGTATATTCCCTCTTAATCAAAACAAGGAGTATTTACTTCCTTTAAATAATGATGTGCTTGGTCACTTTGATAACTATTCTTGGAGTGATTTTTCATCGTATTCAAACATAATCTCAGGAAAAATGGGAATAAACCAAGCTTATTTGTGTTCTCATGCTCCACTTAGAATTGCAGCTCTTGGCTCTGATAGTGGACGTGCTGCCAATGATAAAGAAATTGACTTCATGTGCTCTTTACTTGATGATGCGTTAAGTCAAGGCTGTATGGGGCTATCTTCAGGACTGTACTATGCACCTTGTTCATCTGCTGATAGAAATGAACTTGTTAGACTTTTAAAGACTGTTAAAAAACATGATAAATTGTTTTGTGTTCACCATAGAATTGAAGGCCCTGAAATAGTTTCATCGATTAAAGAGGTTTTAGATCTAGCTTTAGAAACAGGTGTAAGACTTGAGATTAGTCATTTAAAGATTATCGGAAGAAAATATGGATATCTTTTGGATGATATCTTTAATTTGTTTGATACATACATTAGTAAAGGTGTTGATGTAAAGTTTGATCAATATCCTTATCACTATGGTTCTACTTCTTTATTTTCTCTTCTACCTGCTCATGTACTAGCGTTAACAAGAAATGAGCAGATGCGTGTTCTAAAAGATGAAGATGAAAGAAAAATAATAAAGGAGGAGATGCTTAATCCTGCTGGTTGGGAGAGCTTATTTCCTGTAGTTGGTCCAGATGATATTTCTATCCTTTCTCTGGATCAGGGGCATAAATATGATGGACTTTCTCTAACTGAAATTTCCAAAATTACAAACACAGAGCCTTTAGATACTCTTCTAGATATTTTATCTGACGAGGCGGGGGCTGCTGTAATGATTGATATTACAGAAAGTGAAGAAACACTTAAAAGGATATTAGCTCATCCTTTAATGTGCTTTGGTACAGATTCCCTATATTCAACACCTATACCTCATCCACGAAGTTACTCTGCTACAATACATCTTTTACAAGATTATGTATTAAGAGATAAGATAATTAGTTTTCCTGAAGCAATTAGAAAAATGACATATGAAGGCGCTACAAGATTAAGACTAAAAGATATTGGTTTGATTAAGGAAGGCTATCGAGCTGATATTAATATTCTTTCTTTAGAAAACTTAAAAGCAACAGCTACTTTGGATAAACCTTTTGTTAAGAATGATGGGCTTGAGTTTGTAATAATAGGTGGTAAAATAGCATATGAAAGAGGAAAATTTAATAATACTCTTTCTGGATTACTCTTAAAATCGGAGGAACTATGAGTCATCTTTATATCTTTGATCTTGGTGGAGTTTTAATTAAAAACTTTCACACCTTACCAGAGATGTCAAAAATAATGGGACTTCCTTTTGAAGTGTTAGAAAAGGATTGGGAGTTATATGCACGCCCTCTAATGGAAGGCTACATGTCTACAAATGATTATTATGACCACCTTTTTACTCATTTTGGGTATAAATGTGAAGGTGATTTCTTTCATGATACATTTCACCCAACTAGAAATGAGGTAATGATAGATATCGCAGGAAAGCTGAAGGCTAAGGGTAATGTTACTGCAATAGGCTCTAACACCTTTGCACCTCATTGGCATATAATCGATACCCTTGATATTAGAAAGAATTTTACAACTTGTTATGCATCGCATGAAATGCACTTAATTAAGCCTGATAAAGAGTTTTGGCAGTACATAATGGCTAAAGAAGGTTTTACTCCTGAAAATACAACTTTCGTTGATGATTACGTAGAAAATATCGAAGGTGCTGCATCTCTTGGCATTGAGACCTTTAGATATACAGGTGATGATAAAGCACTTCTTGAATTCTTTAAGGATAGGATCTAAAGCAGTTTTTCTGCTTTAGACCTAAATTATTTAATTAATTAAGCAAATTTGAAACGATATCTAATACTTCTAAATCTGCATCAAGCCAATTAACTGAATAAAGATTTTCTTTTGTTAACCATTTTGCATCTTCATGTTCTTTTAACATTAAAGATCCTTTTACTATAGAACATAGATAACAATTCATACAAATGTGGAAGGTTGGATAGTCATATTCTATTGTTTTAAGTTTTTCTTTTACTTCTATTGTTGTTTCAAGTTCTTCAAAAATTTCACGCTTTAAAGCATCTTCAGGAGTTTCTCCTATCTCTATTTTCCCACCTGGAAACTCCCACCTATCTTTATATTCGCCATACCCACGTTGGGTTGCAAATACCTTTTTATTGTTGATTATTACAGCTGCAACAACTTTTATATTTTTCATTAAAATAACTATAGCATAATTGTTTAAAAAATATCTTTTAAAAACAATATTTAACACTTGAAATAAGAATCAAAATTCTTAACCATTTTTGCTATGGATAATTTACTATTTAAGAAAAACAATATTGTTTCTCGTTCAATAAATGCAGAAAATAGAAAAGGGGAAAAGGGAAGAGGAGGAATGGCCTCTTCTGTTTTAGGACCTTCTAGAAAGGGATCTCCTTGCCTTCTTAATATTGCACCGGGCTCGGTAACTGAGCTCTGTGATATCACAGGTCCTGGTATGATAAGACATATTTGGATTACACTCGATGATAGAACGGATGATAAAAATAGATTTTTACTTCGCGATATTGTATTAAGAATGTATTGGGATGATGAAGAATTCCCTTCTGTTGAAGTTCCTCTTGGGGATTTCTTCTTAAATGGATTTGGAGAAACTTATCCAGTTAACTCAACATTAGTTCAAGTTGTTCCTCTAAGGGGGTATAATTGCTATTTTCAGATGCCTTTTAGAAAGAGGGCTAGAATAACTATTGAAAATGAGCACATTAATCCAATTCCTGCTTTCTTTTATCAAATTGATTACACACTTGGTGATGTATTAGATGATAATACTTTATACTTCCATGCTCAGTGGAGGAGAGAAAATCCTACTATTTTGAAAAAGGATTATACCCTTCTTGATGGAGTAAAGGGTGAAGGAACTTATCTTGGAACCTTTCTTTGCATTTCAACTTTATCCCGTTATTGGTATGGAGAAGGGGAGATGAAATTCTACATCGATGGTGATAAAGAATACCCTACAATTTGTGGAACTGGTATTGAGGATTACTTTGGAGGCTCGTGGAGCTTTGCTCGTCATGAGAATAATAAAACTATAGAGGAAAACTATTCCTATCCTGATTTAGGTTATCCTTTCTATTCTAATCATGATAGATCCTTGTATAATGCTTATCATAATGATGATGTCCCTCCAATGAGAGCTTTCTATCGTTGGCATTTAAAGGATCCTATTTTCTTTAAAAAGGATTTAAGAGTTACAGTTCAACAAATTGGTGTTTCACACTCTGGACTATTTGAAAGGGCAGATGATTACTCATCTGTATCTTTTTATTATCAAAGTGAGCCACACCAAGAGTTTCCAAAATTATTAGATAAAGAATTAAGATGGCCACGTTAGGAGGAAAAAATGAAAATAACATATGAAAATCTTTATTCACTAATGAATGAAAAATTAATTAAGCATAATTGTCCAAAGGATTTAGCTAGTCGCGTTTCAAACAACATGGCTTCATCTTCTAGGGATGGAGTTTTATCACATGGGGTCT
>NZ_JAXEGN010000127.1:0-2147 GCF_034103065.1 Bullifex sp.
TTCTTAACAGAAAAGCTGTTAAAGGTAGAAAGGTATTGTACTTTGGTTCATCTCTTTGGTCTGGTGGTGCTGCTAAAGAGTTTAATAGCTATGCAGAAAAGATGAAGCTTGAAGTTGTTGATGCAATTGAGTTTAGAGGTAAGGGAACTCCTGCTGATAGACAGAGAATTGAAGAAGGCTTTAAAAAGCTTATTGATAGCATTAAATAATATATTTAGCGACTTAGTAAAAAATACTGCTTGAGAAAGATCAAGCAGTATTTTTTGATTCTACTTTAATGTATAGCTATGTTCGCTAACAAGCTTAAATTCTGTACTGTCTTTATCGCATGAAAAACATTTTATATTAAACACTGAACTAGCTTTGTCATATTTACAAATATAAAATGAAGGCTTTCCATTGCGTAGATCTTCTCCATGAAAACCATTTACAACAATTTCAGAAAAAGAATCTGTATAAGCCTTATAAGATTCAGGTACGTGCTTATGACCAGTTAAAAGTAAATCAACTCCATATTTTGAGAAGTTTGATAATAAATAATTCCTCTCCTTTTCATCAGCAAATGATGCATAGTAATTGGTAACAGAACCATATAAAGGGATATGGGTTAATACTATTTTCTTTGAATTACTATCATTAGTTAATGTAGTCATAAGGTTATTTAATTGTTGTCTACCCAAGGTTCTAAATGAAGAATCAACAACATAAAAGTGAATATCAGATAAAGTAAAACAGTAGTATGTAGACTTTGTTGTTGAAACAGTTGTTAAAAAGCGATTGACACCACCATTCCTATTATCATGGTTACCAATAACATTAATAACCGGAATATTTTTAGATTCAAATAATCCATAAATCCATTCTTTATAGCTATTAAATTGTTCTTGTTGGCTATTATCAGAGACATCACCAAGGTTAATTACTATATCGATATCGTTTATTATATTATTGTCCTTTATATATTTTTCAAACTCAGTTGTTTTAAAGTAAGTTCCTGCCTTATTCTTTCCAAAATGAGTATCTGATATAAGTAAGGCTGTAAAAGAATCTTTATCAATTGTTGTTAAATCAGAACTAAAGTAATTAATACTTGAGTTTTTATAAGGATCAATATTTGCAATTGGAACTATGTTATCGCAAGAAATAAGTAAAATAATGCAAATTATTAGTAATAATATTTTTCTCATAGGTTAGCTCCCCAGTTTACGAATATTGAATAAGCATAGCGATTTGAAAATGTTGTTTCAGTAATAAAATCTGCAAGTCCCGTTGTAATACTACAGCCAATTGAAAGCTTATCATTTATTGATGCATCAAGTAGAAATGTTAAATCATATGCAAAATTAGTTGGCAGATAGAATAAAGATCCTGTAGATATTTCAGTTTGGAAATAAAAACGGTTATAGAAATCAAGGTAAACATTAATTAAAGCAAAAGGTGCAATACTAACTACTGGATTATTAATATAGTTTATAATACTTGCTTTTGTGTATGCACCTGCCATTAGATTTGTTCCTAATCTAATAGGCCCTTTATTTTCAAATGAAAAGGATATAGCTGAGCCTAAAGAATATGTTGATGAAATACCGTAGTAATAATATGCATTTCCAAAGGAAAGGATTGAGAACATATCCCTAGATTCTTTAAAGCGAAGATTTTCGTAGTGCGTTATTCTAGTATCTGTCTGCTTTCCAATCTTCCATCTAGAAAAAAAAGTAAATGTTGTTTCATGTTCATTTAGTTCTGCAGCAATAAAATGTTGTCGTTTTTCTTTTGCATAACAAAGAGCTGCTGAACCAAAAAACGTATTATCATTAAGTGTGTCTTTACCACTACTAAGTGCTACATTGGTAACCAATTGAGAAGAAAAAATAGGAGTCAATGTAGCAAATAGTAATAACAATAAAATAATTAATTTTTTCATGTAAGCATTTTACATTTATCAATAAAATATTTAAATAACTTAAGATATGTAAAATTCTTTTCTTTTAAAGCTTCTGGATGACATTGGATAGCAATAATATTATCCTTCTCAAGAGCTTCAATTAATCCATCATCGCTATAGCCTGAAGCAATTAATCCCTTGCCAAGCGTTTTAACACCTTGGTGGTGAAGACTATTTACTCTTAAGAAGCTTCCAAAAATAC
>NZ_JAXEGN010000128.1:0-10214 GCF_034103065.1 Bullifex sp.
CTTACATATTTTTTTATTTGGGGTATACTAAGTATTGAGGTGATGTAACATGACACTCAAAGAATATCGCAAAAATAAAAAACTGACCCAAGCAGAGTGTGCCAAATATCTAGGAATTCCCCTTCGCACCTATCAAAACTATGAAACGGATGCCTCCAAAATCGGATCTATCAAATATAACTTTATGGTGCAGAAGCTAGATGAATACGGCTTTGTAGATGAAACCCATGGTATTTTGACTGTAGAACAAATAAAAAATATCTGCTCCTCTGTATTTGAAAACTACAGCATTGATTATTGCTATCTTTTCGGTTCCTATGCAAAGGGAAAGGCTACCGAGGTTAGCGATGTAGATCTATTAATATCTACACCTATTTCCGGAATACAGTTCTATGATCTTGTAGAGACCATCAGGGAAGCATTGCAAAAAAAGGTAGATATATTGAATCGCGAACAGCTGAATAACAATCAGGAACTCATAAACGAGATACTGAAGAACGGAATAAAGATTTATGGATAACAAGAAAGATAATAAATACTATATAAAAAAATAGTAACCGATCTTGCTTTTATTATTAAGCACACCAATGAACTTACGTTGGAAGAACTGGAAGCCAATGAGATCCTCCTAGACTCCGTTATGTTCAGGCTGATTCAAATCTCTGAAAACTCCGACAAGTTAACCGATGACTTCAAAGCATCGTTCAGCAATATCCCATGGCGGGCAATCAAGGGGCTACGAAACCGAATTGTTCATGAATATGGCAATGTGAATCTAACTGTTGTGTACGATACCGTTAAAAATGACATCACCCAGCTACATAAAGAATTTAGTATAATTTTGGGGTAATATATATGAGATATTATGTGACAGCCGATGTTCATGGTTACTTCAAAGAACTAAAAGAAGCATTGACAGAACAAGGCTTCTTCAATGATCAAGCTCCTCATAAACTAATTATCTGCGGAGACCTATTTGACAGAGGCACTGAGGCTTTACAAATTCAGGCATTTATTCTTGACCTTCTTGCCCAGGATCGGGTAATTCTTATTCGGGGCAATCATGAAGATTTGACTATGAATCTTCTGAATAATTGGCATAGGTGCAGCTACTTGCAAACGCACCATCACACCAATGGCACCATTGACACTCTTTGTCAGCTGACAGGTACCAGCATCAAAGATATTTATACAGATGCTGAGAATGTAGGTCGAGCGATTTTAAAAAATCCTTACATCCAGAAGATTATTCCGACAATGATAGATTATTACGAGACTACTCACTACGTTTTCACTCATGGATGGATACCCTGTACACCTGTAAGAATTGCCAGCAACAAGATGGAATATGTCCCCGTTACTGATTGGCGCAATGCCGATAAAACCATGTGGGATAAAGCTCGGTGGATTAACGGAATGGAAGCTGCTCACGCTGGTATCATCGAACCAACTAAGACTATTGTGTGCGGTCATTGGCACTGCTCATTCGGCCACTCTCGGTACGAAAATGATGGTGGTGAATTCGACAACAACCCAAACTTCTCCCCTTATTACGGCAATGGCATCATTGCATTAGATGCCTGCACACCAGTTTCCAAGAAAGTTAACTGCATTGTAATTGAAGATTGATTATGCTTGAAGGTGTCTGTTCTGTGAGCAGGCACACTTACGATAAAAAATATTTACCAAAATCACAAAGTATTATTTTTCATTTTCTGTGCCAAACTTTTTTTCAAACTCTTGATTCCATTTACTCCTTCCGTTTGCAACTATTTCCTTATTAACCATTAATGATTTAATTGCATATGTTAAAGCCTGGCTGAAAGAAGCACTTGAATCCCCTCCAAAAGAGTGGCACATTTCATGAACATACGTTGATAAAGCTTCGTAATACCCCTCTACAGTGAATAATGATGATTTCAAATAAAGTTTTCCAACATCATATCTTATTTTTATACCTATTATATTTAATATCGGCTTTTGCTTTTTAAAAACAACAGCCATGCCATTGTATACTGCAAAGGAATTAATTATGATTTTTCTCTCAGGTATTCTATTAAATTCAAAGAATCCTGCAAAAACATCCTTGCAAACATCTTCTAACACTTTGAAGCATCGTTCTTGAAAATTATCGGCATTATCGTCTACCACAAACCCTCCATGCCTTTCACATTCCTCTTCTATTGTAGGATACCCCATTAACATAAATGTACTTTTCACAGGAAGATATTTCTTTTCTTGAAGATCCAACCAAGCACGAGCTTGCCATCTACGATTTTGATCAGCTATGCTTTCTATTTTTTTTAGACATATAAGATTTTGGTATTTATTAACAAACTTATCCTTAACCATAGGTGATTCAGATATTTTTCTAATCAATCTGTCTATGACTCTGCTCCAACTAAATATATCAAAGCTTTTTTGTTGATATGTATTCCAATATCTTCTCATCTTTTCTAGCATAATCATTGCACAGTCAGCATCAATATCAAAAACGATTGAACTAAAAACATCTATTACATCAAAAGGATACAGACTTCTCCTCTCCCTATCTTCTTTCCTGTAATGATGTAAGCATACAACAAGGTTAAAAGGATTTGTCCCCAGCATTTGATATCCACAGAAAACTGCACCTTTCCTTCCATAATCTCTCGTTACTGGTAGTCTTTCATTAATAGGATTACTACTTCTCAAAAATACAGCACCCTCAGGACCCTTCCATAGCAGTTTTCCCATAATAGGGTTATCTACACAATAAAAACTGTCAAAAGCAGCAAGAAAAATCTCATAGTCTTCTTTTGTTATATTTTTCAAAATTAATTTAGTTTCATTTTTCTTTTTTACAGAGTAAAGATTATATGCAAGCATTTTAACAGGTATGTTATCAATCGACTGCTCAATATCTGTTACATCTATTTGCCAGTCATCAGACATCATCTGTATCTTCCAATAATAATCACGATAAGCACATAAAGAAGCAATTTTAAAGCCCTCTCCAAAAAAACCGGCATATTCATTTGAATTATTCGTTTTAGTAGATGCTCCTATGTGCAAGAGCCATTCATAATTAAATGTTTCTCCTTTTACCCACATAGATAGTTCAAGATCTTTGTAATCATAATAGAATCGTTGAGGCCACTCATCACAACCAACAGTATCATAGAAATTCTGTATAAAATCACGTAGCACTTGATACCTACTCCAATAAACAGGATAAGTCATCACTATATTTAAAGATAAAGTCTTCATATCAATAACTCAGCTCCTTTTATAAATATTTTATATTATAAAGAGATATTTTATTAAGGCAGGATATAGTTAATAGATGGGTCTACACCAACTTTTTTTATATTTCTATTCTTACCTAAGAAATTATTATTGGTAGCGGAATATGTAGAGTTCAGGAGATGCTTGAAATGGGTATCAATGTTTCTCTTGGAGTCGATGGATCTGCTAGCAATGACTCATCTGATATGTTAGGAGAAATGAGAGCAGCCTTAATGCTTGGAAGAGTTAAATATGGTTAAGATAGTCTTTCAGTTAAAGATGTATTTCAGCTTGCAACTGTAAAAGGAGCAAAGACTCTAGACTTTGAAAGAAACTTAGGAAAGATAAAGGAAGTCTATGGCGCTGACATAGCTATCTTTGATTTGGATAAGCTTTCTTATGCAGGAGCCCAAAGTGACCTATTGCTACTTTAATATTCTGTGGAGCAAGTCATGAGACAAAACACACAATAGTAAATGGGGAATTTACAGTTAGAAATGGTGTATTACTTGGCTTTAATGAAGTGATTATAAAAAACAAAGCTAATGAGATTTCAAAAAGGATGCTTGAAAAAGCATAATGGATGTAAAAATAGGATGAAAAGGCCTCATCCTATTACTTTTGAAAGGGAAATACTAATTCTTTAAACATCCAATAGGCACAACAAGAACACCATCTTCTCTTCTATAGGCATAAGAGCCTACTCCAATAAGCACCATCAGGAAGGAGGGTGACTTCATTTTTGAAGTATCAATTTTATCCTTCAATTTTATTAGATTTTTGGCTCCTTCATTAATTAAATCATTACCACCAAGCTTTATTTCTATCAAACCATAGCATTCATTTCTCAAATGAATAACTGTATCACATTCAAGATTTGAACTATCTCTATAATGATAAACACAACCATCTAAGCTTTGTGCATAAACCCTTAAATCTCTTACACACAAGGTTTCAAAGAAAAGGCCAAATGTACTTAAATCATTTATTAAATCCTCAGGCCCAATTCCAAGACTTGCTGTAGCAATTGATGGATCAACATAATATCTTGTATCAGAGGTTCTAATTGCCGTTTTAGATCTTAAATTAGGGTTCCATGCAGGCATATCCTCAACAACAAAGATTTTTTTTAAAGCTTCAATATAGGAATGAACAGTATCTTCATTAATAAGCAAAGATTCATTAGATTCAATATCCTTAGCAATAACTGTATTAGCAATTTGAGTGCCTTGGTTTCTCGCATATGATTTCATAATTCTTTTTACACGTTCAGGATTCTTATTAACTCCATCAGCTCTGTTTATATCTGATTTAACAACAGCATCAAAATAATCAAAAGCCTGTTGAAGCGCTGGCTCTCTGTTTAAGCCAATGGCCTGTGGCCAACCACCTCTACAAACAAGAAATGCAAGCTTATCTAAATCAAGCGTATTTACTCCATCAACATTTAAGTTTCCATCAAATAAAGCTCTTAAGCTTACTTCACCTGTTTATTCACCTGATTCATATAGACTCATCGGTCTCATAGTAATCCATGAAAAACGACCAGTACCAGAATGTGTAATTTCTTTTGTATTAGGAGGTACTGCAGAACCTGTAAGGATAAACTGCCCCATTTCGCCTCTTTGATCAACTTCATATCGAATAGTATCCCAAAGAGTCGGAGCTATTTGCCATTCATCTATTAGTCGTGGAGTATCACCATTTAACAACCTAAGAGGATTTAATTTTGAAAGACGCAGATTTTGCTCTTTTTCTAATGGATTATCCATTCTAAGGACACTTTTTGCTTGCTGTAGTGCAGTGGTTGTTTTACCACACCACTTTGGGCCCTCAATAAGTATAGCGCCTTTTGCTTCAAGTTTCCTTGTTAAAAGCGTATCTAAAATTCTTGGTTTATAGTCTTTCATATCAAATAATTATTTTATATTTTCGGCGTTTTGTAAAGAAATTTTTCGGCGTTTTGTGAGATATTTTTTCGGCGTTTTATAGAGAAATTTTTCGGCGTTTTGTAGAAATAGTACTATATAAGCATTAATTATAGTTTCATTTAATGAGTTAAACATAATAAGATTTAAAAATAGGATGCAAAGCTGCATCCTATAATTTATTAACCCTTAACTGCTCCAGCGACTAAGCCTTTAATCATATACTTCTGGAAGAAGAAGAAAACTAAAACCATTGGTATAGTGCCAATAACACTTATTGCATTAATTAAGCTCCAGTCATAAGAAAGCTCACCAAGATATCTAAGAGCAATACCAATTGAAAGTGTTCTTAAGCCATCAGTCTGAATAAGTGTTGCGGCATGTAGATAATCATCCCAAGTCATTAAGAAGGCATAAATACCAACTGCTAACATACCAGGTTTAACAAGTGGAGTAATAATCTTAAAAAGGATAGTTCCTCTTCCTGCTCCATCGACATAAGCAGCTTCTTCTAGTTCTTTTGGTACGCTAGCAAAGAAAGAGCTCATTAACATCGCACAAAATGGTAGTTGTGCAGCACTGATAGCTAAAATTAGACCTGGCATAGTGTTTATTAAGTGAACCTTACTCATAAGAGAATATAAACTAATCATTCTACTTACTATTGGGAACATCTGAGTTGATAACAAAATACCACTCATTATTACTGTCCACTTAAAGTGGAAGCGAGCTAAAGCATATCCTGTGAACACTGCAAAAAGTGTACATAGTATTGCTGTAATACCAGATACTATAAAGTTATTTATATAGTAAACAAAGAATTGATTATTGACTGTAAATAAGGATAAATATGCATCAACTGTAGTTTTACTAGGGAAGAATGTTGGAGGATACATATAAGCTTCCATGTTAGTCTTAAATGAGGTTGCTAACATCCAATAAATCGGGAATAGCAAAAATAGTAGGATTAGTGCAAGTATGATGTAGCATAAAACTTTTGATAATGTACGACCCTTCATATCACACCTCCTTAGCTCATATCGTAAGTGCGGAAGCACTTATTATAAATTCCAACTGTAATAATCATTAAAAGCATCCAAATAGTTGTAACAGCAGCACCCGAACCCAAATTCATACTAACAAACGCTTCTCTATAGGAAAGAATAGCAAGGTTAGTAGTTGCTCCATCAGGTCCACCACCTGTCATTGTCCAGAAGAGTGGGAATTGCTTGAAGTTTTCAATGATAGACATACTAATGGCAATCTTAATTACAGATGACATATAAGGCATTGTAATTGAGAAAAATCTTCTAGTCTTTGAAGCTCCATCAATCATTGCAGCTTCTTGAATATCATCTGGAACATTCTGTAAGCCCGCAAGAAGCAATAGTGTCATTAATGGGATTTGCTTCCAAAGTGCAGCAACACCAACTCCTGCTAAGGCAGTATTTGGTTGGTTTAGCATTGCAAACTCAGTAATATGCCCAAAGGAGAAAATATTAACTAGGTATTTTACTAATCCATATTGTGGTTGGAAAAGCCACATCCAAATGAGTGCTGAAATGACAGTTGGGACAACCCAAGGTGTCATCATAATACTTCTAAAGAAACGAGCACCCTTTATATTTGAATTTAATACTAATGCTAGTGCCATACCTAAGACAAATTGAAAAACAATTACAAATACAACAAATACAAATGTATTTATAATAGCATTTCCTAAAGCATTAGAAGCAAAGAGTTTAATGTAGTTTGCAAAGTTATTCCATACTCCAGGTTTGCCACTAATAATATTTTTAACCTTGAAATCCTGAAAGCTTTTAATTACGGAATCAACAATAGGAATCAAGATAAAAAAGAGGGCTAGTAAAAATGCAGGAATTAAAAGGCAAAAGGAATAAATCCTGTCCCCTCTATTTTTGGAGTTTAGTTTTTTCATAATAGTTCTCCAAGATTTCGGCAGAGCATTTGCCCTGCCGAAAGTATTCAATTACTGTAACTTTAACGCTGCTGCTTTCTTAAATTCTGCAATAGCTTGATCAACACTCTTGTTACTTACTGTAACCGCTTGAGCAAGAGTTGTAAGCTCTAGGTTAAGATCGTTAAGAGCAGGAACTGTTACTTGGTGCTTAACGTTAGCAACTGAACTTGCTGCACCCTTTAAGATAGGGTTATTAGCAACGCCTTCCATACCTTCCATTGAATATGTTGCAGGATATGCAGGAGTTACGTTTGCAAGATAATCACTTAATGTGTCTGCACTAATTACATACTGAACAAATGCATCAACAGCCTTGTTGTGAGCTTCACCATTATCAACAAGTACGAAGCAGTGTGCACTCATTAAAGATTCGCCACTACCATTTCCACCCTTTAATGGAGCTGCAGAAGCTGTAAAGCTCTTAGCATCTGGGTTAATTGAACTTACACCATTGAAACCCCAGCTCTGATCATAATACATTGCAAGCTGACCAAGAGCGAAGAGATTTCTTAAATCCTTAAGCTTAGCATTCTGTGGGTTATAGCCCTTTTCATCCATAAGAGCTAGAGTTTCAAATGCCTGTCTAAAACCTGCATTATCACAAGAGAGGTTTCCATTAGCATCTAATACTTCACCACCAAAGTTGAAGATCATAGCTGTTAATGCTGTACCACTGATAGGAACACTTGCTGTTGTCTGACCAAATGCATATACCTTATTACCATTTTTATCCTTAAGCTGTGAAAGCTTTTCAGCATACTTAAGCATCTCATCATAAGTTGTAGGAGGAGTATTTGGGTCTAATCCAGCTTGTGCAAAGAGGTCTTTATTGTAGTAAAGAACGAATGGAGTTACATAGAGAGGAACACCATATGCTTTACCATTAATCTCAAAGTCTGCAAGAACACTTGGGTAAATATCTTTAATAAATGAATCACTTAATACTTCATCAACTGGAGCAGCTAAGCCTGCATCTTCAAATCCTGGAACCCAGCTTGATTCAGAGAAGATTACATCTACTCTATCACCACCACCTGCCATATTAATTACTTGGTTAACAATTTCACCATATGGAGCTGTTACCCATTCAATCTTATAGTTAGGATATTTAGCCTCAAAACCTGATTTAACGCCTTCCCAGAAAGGGATATAACCCTGTTCAAGAACTGCGTAGTTAGCGACCTTAAGAGTAACTTGTTCTGATTCAGCTTTCTCTGCAGCTCCACCTGCAAAAAGAGACATAGCAACTAGTGCTGTCAACAATAAAACCAAAATCTTTTTCATAAAAATTGAACCTCCTTTTTTGTTCCTTTTTTATAAACTTTCCCTTTTTATGAGCTCTGTTTTGAGCTCTGATCTTAATACTTGAACATCACCTTCATTTCTTAGCTCAAGCATCAAGTTAAGTGCACTCTCAGCAATTAAATCTTGCCTAATTCTTACACTCGAAAGAGTTGGTGAAGTGTATTCACACATCTTCGAGTTATTAAAACCTACTACTGAAACATCATCCGGGACCTTTACTCCCAAATCCTTTAATGCTCTAATTGCATAGAGAGCAACAGAATCAGTACGAGCTAAAATGCCATCGAAATGTTCTTTCCTATAAAGGTCTCTAACCTTTATCTCAAGTGCTTCTTGAGTAGGAACTCCACTGATAACAAGTGGTTCTTGCACAACCTGACAATATCCTTGATAGCGATAATCTGTTGGCAGAACATATTTCTCAGATAGAGAGTCGATATAAACAATCTTTGTCCTTCCTATCTTTTTCATGGCAGACACAGCATCTATTGCTCCTCCTTTTAGACCTGTGTAAATAACGCCATAACGTCCTTCGAAGACAGGATATTCATTAATTGCAAGTAATACTGTTGGAATTGATGATGAAATTAATGTTTGAATAGACCTTTGGTCCATAGTTCTAGAACCAACAATTACACCATCAAAGTTCCAATCAAGTACTTTCTTTACAAAGGAAGGATCGCCCTTATCTACTGATAGAGAAATCATATAGCCCTTACCACTGAGGCGTTTTTCCATTTCACCGATGATGATACCAAAGTATTCACTCATCATATCATCTGCGATAAATAGGACATGGTTGCTAGTTTTACCTTTTAGAGCACGTGCAATAGGACTTGGTCTATATCCAAGCTTTTCAACAGCAGCAAGTACACGTTTCTTCTTTTCGGCATCTACATACCTATTATCGTTGATGACATAGCTTACGATAGTCTCACTAACACCAGCTTCTCGTGCTATATCCTTCCTTGTAACACTCTTCATACAGTTCCCGCAGGCTTCTTATACTTCTTCTTATACCTAACAAATTCAGTAATAGGCATTCCTGTATCATAATCTAGTTCTTGAAGCTCTCCTGGTTCTGTGACTTTCTGTCTTGTATAGCCATCACATTCCCATTCAGGTGAGTACTTCTCCTTATTCCAGCTTCTACACCTCCATTGATAACCACGGAATGGATCACGAGTTTTATTCATCATATCAAGTAGCTTTTCATGAAGGTCATCACGAATAGCTGAATATTCAGGATCCTCAATATGGTTCTTTAACTCATACTTATCATTTGCTGTATCAAAGAGCTCATCTTTATCCATCAAGTGAATTGCCAGCTTTGCATTATCAGAAATAGCAGCTCTCATAAATTGTAAGCCACCAAATCCATCGTGGTCTTGTTCATAACGATGGAACTCAGTAAATACAGTGTCGTGAAGAATATTATCTTCAGGATTTTCAATGATAGGTCGCATTGAAACACCGTGAAGTTCTCCAGGAACCTTTATTCCAAAGTAATCAAGGAAAGTCGGCACTAGATCAATATGACTAGTTACATGTTCATATACCTTTCCTACAGGGGTCTTCATGTAAGCTCCACCCTTAATTATCATTGGAATATGGGCAATTTCTTCATATACACTTGGTCCTTTGAGGGACAAGGAATGTGCACCAAGTGCTTCTCCGTGATCTGAAGTATAGATAATCATCGCATCTGGTGCGACTTCCCTAACCTTATTAAT
>NZ_JAXEGN010000129.1:0-7283 GCF_034103065.1 Bullifex sp.
TAATTCCAATCGTGTTGGCTGCTTAGATGAGTACTCATTAAGTGCTATTTTTACCATATTATATCGGTCTACAGCAGGTGTTGGATTACTTTCTTGCTTAAAGTTTGAAATTCGAGCAGGAATAACAATTACTCTCTCATAAGGAGTATACTCTTCTAATTGGTTTAATATATGTAAGTGACCCTTATGAATTGGATCAAAAGTGCCACCAAAAATACAAGTGAGTTTACTCTTCATCTCTGTAGTAGGCATCATTATCTACCTTTGTGGTAAAACCACCATTATCATCAGTTTTTTTGATTCCAGCATCGCTTACCATTTTTATAAAGGCATGCTTAACATCTTCAATAGTTTCATCCATGTAAATAGATAGCTTATGTACCTTTACATCGCCAAACATCTCTTGAAGCTTAATATATCTCTCTTCTGCTCCATCCTCATCATATTTACTGGCAATAATTACTTGAGGTTTCTTTAAAAGTTCTGGAGCAAAGGTGTGAAGTTCATTTGTTAAAATTGAATAAGAATCTAGATATGCTTCATCTGATAAATCGATGAAGAAAGCAAGTCCTTTAGTTCTTGAAATGTGTCTTAAGAACTTAAAGCCCATTCCAGCGCCTTCGCTTGCACCCTCAATAATACCTGGGATATCAGCTAATATCATATCTTGATCATCATAGCGCATAGCACCAAGCTGTGGTATCTTAGTTGTAAATGGGTATCCTGCAACCTTGCTTCTTGCATTAGTTAATAAGTTTAATAGAGAGCTCTTTCCTGCATTAGGAAAGCCTACAAAACCAATATCTGCAATTACTAATAATTCAACTCCAACTCTACACTCTGTACCCTTTTCACCAGGTTGAGCAAAACGTGGAGTTTGACGAGTAGCAGTTCTAAAGTGCCAGTTACCTTGGCCACCTTTACCACCCTTTAAAAAGACATATCTATCAAGACCAGTTAAGTCTTTAATAATTTCACCTGTATCAGGATCCTTTAATACTGTTCCTGGTGGAACAGGAATTTCAACATCCTGTCCATCACGGCCAAAGCATCTATCGCCCTGTCCATTTCTTCCATTTTCAGCACGATAGGTTCTAACCATCTTTAAATGTCCAAGAGTTCTTAAATTTTCTTTAACGACAAAAACGACGTCTCCACCACGTCCGCCATCTCCTCCATCTGGACCACCTTTTGGCACAAACTTTTCACGATGGAATGATACACAGCCTGCACCACCATTACCGCTAGCTACATCGATATATGTCTCATCAGAAAATCCAAACATTAATTAACTCCTGTCTTTTTTAACCAAATATAAATTATTTTTTATGATTTTCCAAGAATACATAATAATTGCCGTGGCACAGCAAAATAGTCCACGGCAAATAATTATTTATTACTCTTAGTTCTTTTTAGATAAGAATTCGTCAATTGCCTTAGCAGCAACCTTACCAGCGCCCATAGCTGAAATAACTGTAGCAGCACCTGTTACAGCATCACCACCAGCATAAACACCTTCACGGCTTGTTAGACCATCTTCATTTACAATGATACCACCATGAGCATTAACTTCGAGTCCCTTAGTAGTATTCTTAATAAGTGGGTTTGGACTTGTACCAATAGCCATAATAACTGTATCAACATCGAGTACGAATTCACTACCTTCAATTGCGATAGGTCTTCTTCTACCCTTTTGATCTGGCTCACCGAGCTCCATCTTTACACACTTCATTCCTGTAACAAATCCATTCTTTGGATCTCTTGGATCATCAGGGTTGTGGTAACCAAGGATTTCAACAGGGTTATTGAGAAGTCTGAAATCGATACCTTCTTCCATTGCATGTTCAACTTCTTCTTTTCTTGCAGGAAGCTCGTTTAAAGATCTTCTATAAACGATATAAACCTTTTCAGCGCCAAGACGAAGAGCTGTTCTAGCGGCATCCATAGCAACGTTACCACCACCAACTACTGCAACCTTACCACCCTTCATGATAGGTGTATCAGGAGTATCTTCATATGCCTTCATAAGGTTAGATCTTGTTAAGAACTCGTTTGCTGAATATACACCCTTTAATGCTTCACCAGGGATATTCATGAAGTTTGGAAGACCTGCACCTGAACCAACAAATACTGCTTCATAGCCCATACCAAAGAGTTCATCAATTGTTAATGTCTTACCAATTACTACGTTAGTATCGATATCAACACCGAGAGCCTTTAAGCCTTCAACTTCTTTTGCAACAATTGACTTTGGAAGACGGAATTCAGGAATACCATAAACAAGTACACCACCGGCTGTGTGAAGAGCTTCAAATACAGCAACTTTATAACCCTTCTTAGCAAGGTCACCAGCACATGTTAAGCCTGAAGGACCTGAACCAACTACTGCAACTTTGTGACCGTTTGGTTCTGGAGCAACTACTTCAGCTTTGCAGTTTGCATTGTGATAGTCAGCAACGAATCTCTCTAAGCGACCAATTCCAACTGGTTCGAACTTAATACCTAAAGTACACTTACTCTCACATTGTGATTCCTGAGGACATACACGACCACAAACAGCAGGAAGAGAAGAAGATTTAGAAATAACCTCGTAAGCACCTTCAAAGTCCTCTTTCTTAATGTGACTGATAAACTCAGGAATACTGATGTTTACAGGACAGCCCTGTACACATGGTTTATTCTTACAATTTAAACATCTGTTAGCTTCTTCAACAGCTGTTTTTACATCATATCCAAGAGCTACTTCCTTAAAGTTGTGAGCTCTTACTTCTGGAGCCTGAGTAGGCATCTCATGTTTTTTTGGATTAATTGGCATTTTTTAGTCTCCTCAAGCCTTCTTGAAAAGGTTACATGCATCACTATATGCATGGCGCTCGTAATCAAAGTACATTCTACCTCTGCTCATAGCCTCATCGAAGTCAACTTCGTAACCATTGAAGTCTGGGCCATCAACACATGCGAACTTTGTTACCTTCTTACCATCTTGATTTAATGTTAAGCGGCAACCACCACACATACCTGTGCCATCAATCATGATTGGGTTCATTGAAACTGTAACAGGGATGTTATATGGTCTAGCTGTTTCAACAACGAACTTCATCATAATAACTGGTCCAATTGTAATAATTAAATCAAATGTTTCACCTTCTTCAAGCATTTCCTTGAGAGGAACTGTAACATTACCATGTCTACCGTAAGAACCATCATCAGACATAACAACAAGTTTATTAGAAGCTTCTTTGAACTCTTCTTCACAAATTAATAAGTCTTTATTTCTGAATCCAATAATTGATGTTACATCAGCACCGAGTCTGTGGAACTCTTGAGCAACAGGCATTGCAATAGCACAACCTACACCACCACCGATGATACATACCTTCTTAATACCCTCTGTGTGTGTTGCAACACCAAGAGGACCAACAAAGTCTTGGATGTATTCACCCTCTTCTTTGTGGTTAAGTTTTTCAGTTGTTGCACCTACTACTTGGAAGATAATTTTTACTGTGCCGTCTTCTGTATTGCAACCTGCAACAGTGAGTGGGATTCTTTCACCTTTTTCATCAACGCGAAGAATGATGAATTGACCTGGTTTTGCCTTAGCAGCAACAAGCGGAGCAACAATTTCCATCTGTGTAACTGTTGGATTTAAAACTTTTTTTCTAGCAATCTTGTACATTTTTTATCTCTTTTTTTATAATGTTAATTTATTCTTTATCAAAAAATAATGAATTAGTAAACTAACAAAAGGCGCCTTTTTGGCGCCCTATGAATATAATTAATAAAAAGTTGATTAGAAGTCAACTTCTGTGTCGTAGTAACAACACTTGAGAAGCTTAACCATCTCTTCCTGACTTGGCTGACGTGGGTTAGAACCAGTACAAGCATCGAGGAGAGCGTTCTTAGCAATATCTTCAACTCTCTCTAAGAATACATTCTCTGGAACAAAGCCCTGCTCACATGGATAGCTATCAGCACCATAGTTCTTAATACAGTGTGGGATGTTAAGATCATCATTCATCTTTCTGAGATAAGCAATTAAGAGCTTAACTTTCTCATCATCATCCTTACCACCAAGGTGCATGTAATCAGCAATTACACCATAGCGCTGCTTAGCAACTGGGTCCTTTGCGTTGAATGCGATAACCTTTGGAAGGTACATAGCGTTAGCTGCACCGTGAATGATGTGTGCACCATAATCCTGGAAGATAGCACCAGTCTTATGAGCCATTGAGTGAACAATACCAAGAAGAGCATTACTAAATGCCTGTCCAGCAAGACACTGAGCATAGTGCATTCTATCTCTTGATGCCATATCACCGTTGTATGAAGCAACTAAGTCCTTTTGAATCATTTCAATTGCATGGATTGCAAGTGGGTCTGTGAACTCACAGTTAGCTGTAGATACATAAGCTTCAATAGCGTGTGTCATTGCATCCATACCTGTGTGTGCAACAAGCTTCTTAGGCATTGTCTCAGCAAGATCTGGGTCAACAATTGCAACATCTGGAGTAATTTCAAAGTCAGCAATAGGATACTTAATACCCTTAGCATAGTCAGTAATAATAGAGAATGCTGTTACCTCAGTAGCTGTACCTGATGTTGATGAAATAGCACAGAAATGAGCCTTCTTTCTAAGTGAAGGAATACCAAATACCTTACACATCTCTTCGAATGTGATTTCAGGATATTCATACTTAATCCACATTGCTTTAGCAGCATCAATTGGAGAACCACCACCCATAGCGATAATCCAATCAGGCTTGAACTCGAGCATCTTTGCAGCGCCCTTCATAACTGTATCAACAGATGGATCTGGCTCGATACCTTCAATGAGTTCTACTTCCATTCCAGCTTCTTTAAGATAGTTAACTGCTCTATCTAAGAAACCAAACTTCTTCATTGAACCGCCACCTACGCAGATAACAGCTCTTTCGCCTTTAAATGATTTAAGAGCTTCTAATGAACCCTTACCGTGATATAAGTCTCTTGGTAATGTAAAACGTGCCATACATGACCTCCATTAAAAATTCTAAATAAGTTATTCCTAACTGCCCCTTGTTATATCACTTTCTAAAAGTAATGGCTACTATTTTATCGATATTTTTTTATCTTTTTTTTATTAATAAAAATGGACCCGGAATTCCGAGTCCTGATGCTTATTTATTCTTTTTAAACAATTTTTGTACTTGAGGAATACTAAAGACTAATGTTAGTACTGTTACAGCAAATAGAATCACTGTAATTGGACTTGAGAAGAGATAAGCTATTTTATGCTCTTCACTCTGCAAAAGTGAAACTGTTCGTCTAAAGTTTGAATCCATCATAGAACCAAGTACTATTGCAAGTACCATTGGTGCTGTAGGATATTCATGCTTTCTCATAAAGTAGCCAACTAAGCCAAAGATAAACATTAATACAACATCAAAAATTCTATTATTACATGCAAAGCTACCAATGATACAAAGTACAGTTACAATTGGAAGAAGTATTCTCTTTGGAACAAGAATTAACTTACTAAGCTTTGGTGCAACTAATAGACCTAATAAAAGAAGGAAGATACATCCAATAAAACCACCAGCTAAGACGGAAGCAAACATATCAGGTTGGGTTTTAATAAATAGTGGTCCTGGTTGCATTCCATGAACAATAAATACACTTAAAATAATTGCAGTTACTGCATCACCTGGAACAGCTAATGTAAGCATCGGAATTAAAGCACCACCAATACAAGCATTGTTACTACTTTCACTTGCTACAATACCTTCTACTGCACCTTGTCCAAACTCACGAGATGGCTTTTTAACAACTTTCTGAGCAGTTGAATAAGCTAAGAATGAAGCAACTGGTCCACCTGCTCCCGGAAGAGCTCCAACAAATGTACCAATTACTGAGTAGATAATTGAGAATGGAAAATGTTTTAAGATATCTTTCATAGGAACCTTTTCATTCTTCATCTCACTTACTTCTGCCCCCATCTTCTTTTGCATGATAGATGAGAGTACCTCAGTCATACCAAAGAGACCAACTAAAGCAGGAACTACGTTAATTCCTCCCTGAAGTGCTCTGATTCCAAAGGTTAGTCTTGGGCGTCCCATTACACTATCCATACCAACCATTGCAATTAACAATCCTACTGCAGCACTAATTAAACCTTTGGTAAAAGATTTACTTGTTAAGCTTCCTACTGCTAAAAGACCAAAGAATGATAGAAGAAAGTAATCTATTGGATGGAATTTAAGGGCAATATTTGAAATTGGCCCTGATAAAAGCCAAAGAGCGATAAAACCAAATACAGAACCAACAAAGGAGTATACGGTAGCATACTTTAAAGACTTATATGCCTCCCCTCTTTTTGCAAGAGGATATCCATCAAAAGCAGTAACAACTGAGCTAGGAGCACCTGGGATGTTGATTAAGATTGCACTCAATGCTCCTGAAAATACTCCTACAACATAAAGTCCCATTATCATAGCCATGGCATCAGATGTACCCCATGAATATGTAACTGAAACTAATAAGGCAGTTGCCATTGTAACAGATAGTCCTGGGATAGCACCAATGAATAGACCTAATACTGAACCAAGAAGTACTAGTAAAATAAATCTTGGAGAGCAAAAATAACCAATCATGTAATTAATGTTCATAGTCTAATTCCCATTATATAAAGTAGCTTTCCCTTAGGAAGCATTACGCCAAGATAAACACCAAATAAAAAGTAAATTATTAAAGAGGTAACAACACTAATTAAAATAACCTTTACCCAGTTCTTTTCTCCAAGTAAGCGAACTATAGCACCAAGTAAAATCATAGTTGAAATTAAAAAACCAAGGTATCTTAAAACCACTAGATAAATAGCACACTCTGCTAAAAATAGTAAAAATGTCTTTTTATCCCCTTTTTCACTCTTTTTCTCATCCATCCCTTTTAAGCCACTTAATAAGAGAGAAATAGATAAAACAAAAAGCATCAATGAAATAAAGAGTGGAAAAAGATATGGACTTAATTTCCATTCAACCTTAAAGCCGAAGTGACTTACTATAGAATAAATAACTCCAATTACAGAAAAGGCTAATAAAGCTATACCTTCAATAACTACTGGATTTAGCTTTTTTCTATCTTCTTGCAACTTGAACCTCCAAGTGAACTACCGCCACCCTAAAGGGTGCCAGCTTGCAACTGCCCAGCAGTACTAACGGCTTCTAGCCTCCTGCCTTTAATTCCTGCAGTTTCCTTCTATGGACTTGCAGATGGCGTTACATCGTGGGGCAATTGACTGTGCCCCA